>JALUBW010000142.1:3267-6808 GCA_027044735.1 Anaerolineales bacterium | reverse complement strand
GCTTGTCAAGTTTCGCCGCCCGATTTGGTTATCCTGGACATCAGACTGCCCGACATAGACGGCTACGAAGTTGCTCGGCGCCTGAGGGGCAACCTGCGCACGGCGCGAATCCCCATCATTTTCCTCACCGAGCGCAAGCGCCGCAGTTCGCTGATTAAAGGCTTAGAACTTGGCGCGGATGATTACATTTCCAAACCGTTTGACCTGCAGGAATTGAGGCTACGGGTGCGAAATGTTTTGCGTCGCGCTTCCACCGGCCCCATACAAAACGCCGTCACCAACTTGCCGGAGGGCGTTTTGGTAGATGATGTCCTTCAAGAAAAACTTGATTCGGGTGAGGAATGGGGGGCGCTTTTGGTGTCGTTGGTGAATTTGGATGCTTTTAGGGGGCGTTACGGATTTGTAACTTCGGACGATGTGCTGCGCGCCGTCGGCCTTATGTTGCAGAACATAGTGCGCGATGCCGGCGGGCAAGGGGCTTTTTTAGGGCACCTTTCCAACACTGATTTTTTGGTTATCGCCTCGCCCGAGCAAATTCCAGCGGTGAAACGACAAGTCCAAAAACGCATTGCGCAGGCATTGGATTACTTTTACCCGCTCAAGGATAGGTTAAGCGGCAACTTTGGAGAGCGCAAACTGAGCCTCAACCTCCGCGAAATTCACCTTTCTGCCGGTGAGCACAAAACGGCGGCAGACCTCAGGGTGAGCGTTTTAGGCAAGTGAAATGCTGATCACTGTGGTTATTCCCACTTACAACGAGGCAGAAAACCTGCCTCGGCTGGCGGAGGTGCTCTTTGGTTTGCCGCTAAATTTGAGGGTGCTCGTAGTTGATGATAACAGCCCCGACGGCACAGGCGAAATCGCCGAGCGGCTGAAACGCGAATACGAAGGGCGTTTGGATGTTTTGCACCGCCGCTCAAAAGGGGGATTGGGGCCGGCTTACATAGCCGGTTTTAGGCAGGCATTGAACTCCCCAGAGACCGACGCAATTTGCCAAATGGATGCTGATTTTTCGCACGACCCCAAAGTTTTGCCGGTGATGGCAGTTGCTTTGGAGGATGGGGCGGATTTGGTGGTCGGCTCGCGCTATGTGCCGGGCGGCGAGTTGGATGAGCGCTGGCCGCTTTGGCGCAAGGGGCTTTCTGCTTTTGGGAATTTGTATGCGCGCTCCATTTTGCGCATCCCCTTGCGGGATGTTACCGGCGGCTACCGGCTGTGGCGCGCCGAAGCCCTAAAAGCCCTTCCGCTTGGGCAGGTGAGGTCAAGCGGCTACATTTTTCAGGTGGAAATGGCCTACCTCGCGTATCGGCTTGGGCTCAAGATGGTAGAAATTCCGATCTATTTTGCCGACCGCCGGTTTGGGAAATCAAAAATGTCGTTCCCAATTCAAGTAGAAGCCGCGCTCGGCGTCTGGCGGCTGAAATGGCGCTACCGCCACTTCCCCCAAAAGGGAAGCCAAGCCCGCCGCTGAGGGGCTATTGCAGGTGCAGCACCACTTTGCCGTCTGCCCAAAGGTCTTCTAAACGGTAGTAATCGCGCAAATCGGGGGAGAAAAGATGCACCACCACATCACCGAAATCCAACAAAATCCAGCCCGATTGCGGCGTGCCTTCGGTGCGCGCGCCGACGTGATATTGCTTCCTTGCCGCCTCGCGGGCGCTATCGGCCAAGGCGTCAAGCAGCCTGTCGGTGTTGCCGGAGCATATTACGAAATAGTCGGTGAATGGTGCTAAAGAGCGCACGTCCAAAAGCAGGATGTCTTCCCCCTTGTGTTCTTCCAAGGCGTTCACAATTGTACGAGCAAGTTGTAGAGCGTCCAGAGTTCACCTCCTTGAGAAAGTTTATGGGATTGTTTTCGGCCTTTAGGCAAATCCCAAAATGGTTTATGCCACTGCAGGGGGCGCACTTGCGTTCAAAGTAGTGGTGAAAAGGCGGGTGTAAACAGCGCCTGTGGGGCGGAGGTCGCTTTTGTAGAGGTGTACTTCCGTTACGCGGGCGCTACCCAAAAAACTGACGCTAATTTCGCGAAGTATGCGGCCAATGGCATACACCTCGTTTGTGGTTGCCCTGCGGGCTATGCGCGCCAAAGTCAGGTGCGGCTGAAACGGGCGTTGTTCGCGCGGGTAACCGAGCCTTTGCATAACGCTTTCAACGCCGCGTTGGAGGGCGAGCAATTCCTCGGGCGCTTCAACGCCTACCCAAATCACCCTTGGCCGTTTCATATCGGGAAAAGCCCCTAAGCGCCCCACCCCAAATTCAAACGGTTTGTGGTCGCTCACTTCGCCTGCGAGCATATCCTCTATTAGCGGCAGGTTGCTTTCCGAAACATCGCCCAAAAACTTTAGGGTGAGATGGATGTTTTCGGTGGGCACCCATTTGATAGGATATTGCCGCAATTGGGTTTTTAGCCGACGCGAAACGCCTTCAATGTTTTCCAGCACATCGTTAGGCAAGTCAATCGCTATGAAAGCCCTCACTACGCCCATAAAAGCCTCTCAACTTTCGGCCCATTAGCTCTTGGCTTTGGGAAGGTGTGTTTAGATACACATTAGCACAACAATGCAAGTTTTGCAAGCGAAATTGCTCACCACGGGCTTCTTTGCCCTCGGTTTTACGAAAGCAGCAGGTCGTCCAAAGCGGTTTCAAGGGTTGGGTAGGAGAATTTGTAGCCTAATTCCAACAAGCGGCTTGGTAGCGCCCGTTGGCCGGTGAGGAGCATTTCGGCCATTTCACCGAGGAGCATTTTTAGGGCTGCTCCGGGCACCTTCATGAAGGCCGGGCGGTGCAGTTTGCGCGCTAAGGTTTTGGTGAATTCGGCGTTGGTAACCGGCTTTGGGGCTGTTAGGTTGAACGGGCCGCTTGCGCTTTTGTTTGCTATCAAAAAAGCAATGGCTTTTACCTCATCGGCGATGTGAATCCAAGGCATCCACTGTTTGCCATTGCCCAATGGGCCGCCCACTCCCAGTTTTATGGGTAGCATTAGCCTTGGCAAAGCGCCGCCTTGTGTGCTCAGTACAATGCCGGTGCGGATTATGGCTCGGCGCGTTCCCAATTTTTCTACCAAGGCCGTGCTTGCTTCCCAATCCACGCACAGGCGGGCGAGGAAATCATTTCCGGGCGGCGTGTTTTCGTCCACGGGCTCATCGCCGTGAGCGCCGTAATATCCCACGGCCGAGGCTTGTATGAGCACTGCCGGGCGAGGCTCTGCGGCGCGCAAGGCCGAGGCAAGGGCTTTGCCGTTTGCCACGCGACTTTCGTAAAGTGCCTTCTTGCGTTTTTTCGTCCAGCGGCCGGAGGCGATGTTTTCGCCCATGAGGTTTACCACGGCGTCGGCTTCTTTGAGCACGCGCGCCATGCCCACGGTGTCGTTGGGGTTCCAAAGCACCCATCGCGCCTGCGGAAATTGGGCTTTGTGAATTTCCGGCCTTCGGCTAAAGGCGGTTATCGCATGTCCTTCTTTTTCCAAAAGGCCGATGAGGGCACGGCCTATAAGTCCGCTCGCACCGGTAATTGCTATGTGCATTTTTAGCCTCCTGAAAGT
>JALUBW010000142.1:0-3167 GCA_027044735.1 Anaerolineales bacterium | reverse complement strand
TCTGCGTAATCTGCGGTTTCTCTTTGCCGAGGCGGAACGATTACAGAAAATCAAACAAGGCCGCGCGCTTTTAGCGAGACGAATTTGTTGCCGCCTATGACTATGTGGTCTAAAACTTCAATGTCAAGCAATGAGCCGGCTTGCTGGGCTTGGCGGGTTAGGGCGATGTCGTCGGCGCTGGGGGTTGGGTCGCCGCTGGGGTGGTTGTGCACCAAAATTATGGCGGTGGCGTTGCGGCGTATGGCTTCGCGGAACACCTCGGCCATTCGGACTTGCGCTGTGTTGACCGAGCCGCGCACTACTTCGTGAATCGCGAGCACCTGATTGCGGGTGTCCAGCAAAATCACGCGCAGGTGTTCTTGCTCCAAAGCGCTCATTTCGTATTGTACCAGCGCCGCGGCGTCTTCCGGGCCGGAAATGCGGGGGCGCTCGCCGTGCGAAGCCAATTGCAGCCGTCGGCCAAGTTCCAGAGCGGCTTTTATTTGCGCCGCCTTTGCGGTGCCAATGCCTTTTACGGATTTTACCTCCGAAAACGAGGCACGGTGCAGGCCTTCCAGCCCGCCGAATTGCTGGAGCAGCCTTCTTGCCAATGCAACTGCCGTTTCACCGCGCCTGCCAACGCGCAGCAAAATTGCTATCAATTCCGCTGTGCTTAGGCTTTGAGCGCCCAAGTTTTCAAGCCGCTCGCGAGGCCGTTCATCTGCCGCCCATTCACGAATTGTGTACATTTTTCACCTCCCATCGCACAACACAAATTTTCGGGCTTTTGCTGTGCTATAATGCCTCCAGATTTTTTGGGAGTTGAGAATGGGTTTCAATCCTACAACGTTGCACAACCTGTTTTTGATTTTGGCCGCTTGGGGGGGAGCGTTTGTAGCCGCGATGTGGCTGGCGGCCGTGTTTTGGACTTATCGGGATATGCGTGCACGCGGCCGTGACAGCCTCGCTCCTATCTTGGCAGCGTTGCTGGTCGCGGTGCTTTCCTTCCCCGGCTTGTTGATCTACCTAATTTTACGCCCACCTCGGACGCTTGAGGAGGAATATCAGCGCGCTTTAGAGGAAGAAGCCTTGCTTGAAACCCTTGAAGAAAGCGAACGCTGCCCCGGCTGCGGGCGTAAGGTGCAACCTGATTGGATTGTTTGCCCTTATTGCCATACAAAATTGAAAAAAGTGTGCCACCACTGCGGCAGGCTGATGGCGCTTTCGTGGAATATTTGCCCTTACTGTGGCACCCCGACGCCGGGAGTGAGAAAAGAAGGGGTTACTCTTGACGAGGCCATAACTTCACCGACCGTTTCGGACGAAAAAGCGCAGGGTTAATGCCCTGCGCTTGCTTTTGGACTAAGAGCCTATCCGAAGATTCTTTGTGGGCGTGTCACTGCGAGGCGGCGGAGCCGCTGAAGCAGTCTCCCGACCAGTAAAAGGGGGATTGCTTCGCCCCTATGGGGCTCGCAATGACACCGCTACGATATTTTCGGATAGATTCTAAGTTTTGCCTTCTTCCACTTGCGGCAAAACGGTTTTCAAGCGGCGGGCTAATTTGCGCCGTTCCAGCAAGATGCGCTTGCCGCAAGTGGTGCATTCAAGGCCGATGTCGGCTCCTAAGCGCACCACCACCCATTCGTTGCCGCCGCACGCGTGGGGTTTTCGCAGGCGCACTCGGTCGCCTATGTGCAGTTCGGGCAAGGGGAGCATCGCTTCACTCCCAATTGCGGCTTTACGGTTTGGGCGTTGGCGTCGGCGTGGGTGTGGATGTGGATGAAGAAGCGGTTGGAGTTTCCGAGGGCGTTGCGCTTGGTGTTGCCTCTGCTTGTGATGCCGGTTTGGGGGTGAGGGCGCTTAGCAACTGCCACGCTGCTTCTATGTCCTGAGCGGCGACTTCGGGGGATTGCGGCAAGGCTTTCTGGGCGAGCGAAACTTGCTCGCTGGCGGTTGCGTAAGGGGCATCGGGGTTGGATGTGTTTTCAGCCAGCCATTGCAATGCCGCGCTTGCTTGGGAAAGTTCTTTCTGCGCGGCGCCGAAATCATGTTGCCCCAGCAGCACTCGCGCCCTGAGCAGTGTTTCCATTACCTGCATCACGTAAATCTGCTCGCGCATTTGCTCAAGGTTGGCCTTCCATTCATCCCACGAGGCGCGCAAAGCCTCGCCTGCTGTCTGCGCGTCGTTGGCCGTCGCGGTTACCTCATCCATTTTCTTGCTCATATCCTCAATCTGCAATTGCAGAGCGGCTTGTTCCTTTGCCAATTCATCAGCCTTGCTCTGGAGGGCTTGAATGGCTTGCTCTTGGGCGTCAATTTTATCCGCTAATTGGGATTGCTCTGAGCGCAGGCTTTGGATGTCGTCTTGGAGGCTCAAAAGCCGTTGGTTGACTTGCGTGGCGCGGTTGGCGGTTTCTTGCTTGAGCGTGGTTACTTCTGCTTGCAGGTCTTGCAACGGCTGCACGTAGGTGCGGTACAGGTACGGAATGCCGAAATAGGCGGCCGCACCTAAGCCGCCAATTATTACTACGGCAATGAAAAGGCGTAGCACAAAGCGCCAAAACGCCCGCCATGCCGCACCTGCTTTCTGCCCAAAAGTTTTCTTTTCTGAGGTTTGGCCGTTTTCTTCCATCTTTCACCTCGCTTTTTGGTTTCGGGCGCGCGCAAAGCCTTTTATGGCTGTGGAGTCGCGGTTGGCGTTGCCGTTGGGGGTGGCGTTGAGGTTTCCGTTGTAGTGGGCGGCACAAGGTCGTTCAGCAAATCGCGCATCCCAACCAAAAACTTGGAAATAGTTTGAGTTTCGGCCTTTATTTGCGCAAGCGTGTCGTTCATCTCATCTACCTGCTGCTGAAGCGCTTGCTGGTTGCCCGAAAGTTCATCCACTTTTTGCGCTACATTTTGCAGGTCGGCAACTTGCCCTTGCAGCGAATCTATGCTCTGTTGAATTTGCCCGATCTCGGACTGCATAACCGAAATTTGGCGGTTCATTCCCTGCTGCGAAATTGCCGAGCCGTAATGGATTGTGCCGTTTATGCTCTGAAGCACGCCCAAAGTCAGCAGGATGGCGAGGAAGAACGCTACGGCGCTTGTCACCAAAGTCATCAGCCATGCCTCGCGGCGGGTTATGTACTTTGGCTCGGGCTTCGCTGTGGGGGTGGCTTCCTCCTCGGCGGCTGGCGGTGCAGGGG
>JALUBW010000141.1 GCA_027044735.1 Anaerolineales bacterium | reverse complement strand
GCCTTGTGTTTTATCGTGATGAGTTTTTCTCTACTTCTTCTAATATGCTGAAAAGGAGTTCCAGCAAAACTTTTTTGACCGATTCCTTGTCAGTTGCCACACAGGGGAGGATTTTTACATTGTCGGGGAGGCGCAAGGCAATTCGCATGTCTTCCACGTCCCATGCGTCTTCCAAATCTTGCTTGTTGGCGGCGACCACATAAGGGGTTGGGGCGTAGGCGCGGAAGGTTTCAAGTATGCTACGGGCTTCGCGAAAGGTTTCGGGGCGGGTGCTGTCCACCATTACAATGAACCCCAACATGCCTTCTGAAAGGATTTCCCACATGAAGTCAAAGCGGCGTTGGCCGGGGGTGCCGAACAGGTAGAGCACCAGGTCTTCATCAACGGTGATGCGGCCAAAATCCATTGCCACCGTGGTGGTGTTTTTTATTTTTTCGGCTTCGGAGGTGATTTTGCGCTCGGTGGATACCACATCTATTTCGCTGACGCTTTGGATGAATGCCGATTTGCCTGAATTGAAGGGGCCTGTTACCACTATCTTTACTGTTTGCATGTTTTATTCCTCGGCATGGGGGTTCAGGGCGGCTATAACCCGCGTATTCGTGCGATGAGCCGGTTGACGAGGGACTTTTGTTCTTCTTTGCTTTTGCCTTCTAAGGCGGTGTGAATTGGCTTGGGAATGGTCTGGCCTTCTGGCCTTACCAATTCAACCAGCCCGGCTTGCAGAAGGCTGTATACGATGCGCCTGATTTCCAAGTCGGTCATTTTTGTGGCGCGTGCTATTTGGCGAATGGTGTTGCGCGGGTTTATGTAAGATACTACTCGCCATTCTTCTACGCTCAGGTTCAACTTTCGCAGGTCTGTGCCGGGGCGCTCGGTGAATTTGAGCGCCATATTCAGATTCGGAATTTCGTCTTGCAGTTTTTCCCATTCACGCAGGCGGCGCGCGCCTTCTATTATCAGGTTGCCCAATCCTATTTTGGTGAGGATTTTGCCGTTGGGCGGTGTGGCATGAGCGTCAAACACAAATAGACCTTCAGCCCATGCAAACAGGCGTTGCATTGTGCTTAGGTAGTGAGATTGCACGCTGGCGAGTATGTCTTCTTGGGTCAAATAGCCAGCGTTGATGAGGAGCAGCCCCAGTGCTTTGTCGTTGAGGTGGCCAGCGCGGCTTTTGAGGGTGCGGTATTGAGCGCGGGTGATTTTTTTGTCTCTGTAGAGTATCGTGGCTAAATCATCGGGCTCGTTATCCATTTGGGCGTAAGCAAGTTTGCCTTCGCGGAAGTACGCGTTTGCGGTGGTTTCACCTTTTACCTTCAGGGCACCGGTTTTGTGCGCTAAATGTATCAGGTTTAGCAACTGCGTAACAGAAAAGTCACGCAAATTTCCTTTGAGTGCCATTTGGCTTTCCTGATGTGGGGATGCGCTTGCTTTTTACGATGGTGTTATAGGTTGAAGTGATTATACTTGTAACCTAAAGCGGCGTCAAACACGCCCGGCCTTGGTGTGGGTAGTACCGTGTGCTCGGCGAGGGTTCGCGTTCCTTTTTGGACTTTCATTCCTTCACCGCTATCAAGAAATGGTAGGCGCCTTCATCCGGCCACGGCTCGTTGTAGTGTTTGCGCAATATCGGCTCAAGCGGTTTGGTGATTGCCGGATGAATTACCCATTTGCCAAACAGCCGCTTTGTTATCCACATCGGCAGGGCTATGTAGTGGCACAGGTCAAAAGTATGATGTGCTTTTTGGGAAAAGTAGTATTTTTGTTCAATTACTTTGAAGCCGAGGTTTTCTAATTTTTCCTTCCACACTTCGGGTGAGTAGGTGTGGTAGTGTTTTGAGATTTTGTTGAAGAAATTGCCGTATGCGTTTGCGAGGAATTTGAGGCCTATTTTGCGGAAAATTGTGCTCCCAAGCAGGTATTCGGCAAAATGCTGACTTGGCACGGTGGTAGCAAACGTGCCGCCCGGAGCGAGCACGCGATGAATTTCGTGCAGGGTGGCGTTTAGGTTGGGGATGTGTTCAATTACGCAGTTGCTGACCACGGTGTTGAAAGAGGCGTCGGCAAAGGGCATATCGGTTGCGCTGGCTAATACCAAGTTTCGGTAAATGCCTTTTCTGCTCGCGGCTTCGCGCAGGTCGCGTTCAAGCACGTCAATACCTACGTCTATCGGTTCATCGTAGGCAATTGAGGCAAAGTGCCCGTCGCCTACGCCGAGGTCTAAAACTGGATGTTTGAGCGGCACTTTGCTCATCAGTTTTGCTTCTACCGAGCGCAGTATTGCTCGGTGTGGGCCCATGGATTCAAGGTGGAGTTTGAGGAAATCTTTTTCCGGCGCCATTTGCTTTCTCCCAAGAGGTTAGGTGGGAAAACGTAACTGCTCAGCATTGGCTGTAGGCCAACACTGAGCAGTTTGTTTTAGGGGGTTTTTGGTAATGTCCGTTTTCACGGGGAGCAGGGTTTTTAGCCTAAGTATTCTCTCAGTTGACGGCGGATGTCGGGATGGCGCAGGCGGCTGAGGGCTTGGGCTTCAATTTGGCGCACGCGCTCGCGCGTCACGCCCATTTTGCGCCCAACTTCCTCTAATGTGTATGCTTGCCCATCCAACAGGCCGTAGCGCAATTGCAAAATGCGGACTTCGCGCGGCGGCAATGTGTTCAAAATGCTTTCCAAATGCTCGCGCAACAAGTTTTGCGTTGCTGCTTCGTCGGGGGCAGGAGTGTCTTTATCTTCAATGAAATCGCCCAGCACCGAGTCTTCTTCATCATCGGTTGGCATTTCAAGCGAAAGGGGGCGCCGCGCCACCTTTATCATGTATTCAACTTTCTTGGGCGGCACGCCCAGTTCTTCGGCGAGTTCTTCAATTTCAGGGGTGCGCCCCAGTTTTTGGGTGAGGTGATGCTGGACGCGCAGGAGTTTGTTGATTTGGTCGCCCATGTGAACGGGGACGCGAATGGTGCGCCCTTGGTCGGCTATGGCGCGTGTCACCGCTTGCCGTATCCACCAGGTGGCGTAGGTGCTGAATTTGTGGCCGCGGCGGTAGTCAAATTTTTTGATGGCGCGTATTAGCCCGATATTGCCTTCTTGGATGAGGTCAAGGAAGGGAACGCCGCGCCCCATGTACTTTTTCGCCACGCTGATCACCAAACGCGAGTTGGCGGTTATCAGATGCTCGCGTGCTTTCCATCCGTCTTCAATCAAGCGTCGCAGTTCCTCACGGCGTTTGGGGTCTGAAACGCCCTGAGCAAGTTCGGCGCGCGCTGCCCGTCCGGCCTCAATCCGTTTTGCCAAATCAACCTCTTCCTCCGCAGTCAAAAGCGGTATCCGCCCCACTTCTTTCAGGTAGAGGCCTATCATGTCGTCGGTATCAATGTTGGCGAGGTAATCTTCTTCGTCTTGCTGGC
>JALUBW010000140.1 GCA_027044735.1 Anaerolineales bacterium | reverse complement strand
GTGAAATTCGGATAATAGCCTCACTTTGCCAAATTGCCTTGTCGGCGCTAAAAGTGCAACATTCCGCTTGTTCTGCCTTTGGGGGAGGTAGGACAGGGGTCTGATAGACCCCTGTCCGCCTTTGAACATCTTCCAGTGGGAGAGGAGAGGGGGCTGAGCCGCCGCGGAGCAAGGCTCTGGGGGAGTGGTGAGGGCGAAAAGCCACTGCTTTGGCCGTGAGAAACACCCAGAGATGATTCACTCAGTCAACTTGCTCCTTGTCGCGCAGCAGGTAGGCAGTTACGCCCAAAATGGCATTTTGCACTCACACCAGCGTGGGTAATTGCCCAAAATCAGCTGAACAATGCTTGCACGTCTTCTGGTGAAAGTTCTTTGAGGAAAGAGCCTTCGGCGGCGATTAACTTTTCTACCAATTCTTTCTTTTGCTCCTGCAACTGGAGGATTTTTTCCTCCACGCTGTCGCGTGTGATGAGTTTGAAAACAAACACTGGCTTATCCTGCCCAATGCGGTGGGTGCGGTCGGAAGCCTGCCGCTCTACCGCCGGGTTCCACCACGGGTCAATGTGAATGACGTAATCCGCCGCGGTCAGGTTTAGGCCCACGCCGCCTGCCTTTAGGCTGATGAGGAAGAAAGGGATGTTGGGGTCGCTCTGAAAACGGTCAACCTGCTCTTGCCGGTTACGGGTGCTGCCGTCTAAGTAAGCATAGGGGATGCCGCGGATGTTCAGTTCCTGCCGCACCAGATGGAGCATTTGGACGAATTGCGAAAACACCAACGCTTTGTGCCGCTCGCTGCGGAGGGTTTCCAGCATCTCCAGCAGCACTTCCATTTTACCGGAATTGCCGTGAAAGTCGGGGTCTATCAATTTGGGGTGATTACTTGCCTGCCGCAGGCGTAGCAGGCCTTCTAAAATCTTCATGCGGTTTTTATCCAACCCTTCCCTCTCAATGAGACCGACCAGCATTTCGCGGTAATAATCGCGCAATTTGCGGTAAAAGTCCCATTGGAGGGGCTCCATTGAACAGTAGAGCACCCGCTCGGTGCGCGGCGGCAGTTCTGGGGCGACCTGCTCTTTGGTGCGACGCAAAATGAAGGGATAAACCATGCGGCGCAAGGCCCGGGCAGTTTCCTCGTCTTGCTTCTTTTGGATAGGTTCGGCAAATTCCCCTTTGAAATAGTCCAGGCTGCCGAGCAAGCCGGGCATAGCGAAGGCAAATTGTGCCCATAATTCAAAAGTGTTGTTTTCCACCGGTGTACCGGTCATGGCGAGGCGGTGCTCGCATTGCAGATGCCGAGCGGCACGCGCAGTTTTTGAAAGGGGGTTTTTGATAGCCTGCGATTCGTCCAATACAATGTAATGGAAGCGGTAATCGCGCAGTTTCTTTTCATCCACCCGCATCACGCCGTAGGTGGTGAGTATCAGGTCATAGTTGTCAAAGGTTTCCGGGGCGGGGCGGTTGGGGCCGAAATAAGTCAGCACTTTTAGGCCGGGGGTGAATTTTTCTACCTCACGCTGCCAGTTTACTAACAGTGAGCGCGGCACTACAACGAGATCGGCTGCTTGGCTGTGGCCGCTTTCGCGCAGGCTCAGGAGGAAGGCGAGTACCTGCACGGTTTTGCCTAAGCCCATGTCGTCGGCTAAGATGCCGCCAAAACCATATTCGTGCAAAAAGTGCAGCCAGTTATAGCCTGCCACTTGGTAAGGGCGCAGTTCGCCGCGCAATCCTTTGGGCAGCGGATGCTCAGTAATGCCCTTAAAGTCCTTCAACCGCTCCAGCCGCTCTCGGAAAGCGGCATCGGCTTTTGCTCGCTCGGCTTCTTCGGTAAGTTCTTCCAGCATAGCCGCGTGAAAGTCGGCAAAGCGGAGGGTGTTGGTTTCCTCGTCCACCTCGGCAGCAAGCCCTAATAGCCGCTTGTAACGCCCCAGCCATTCCTCGGGGAGCATGCCGATAGAGCCATCGGCTAATTTGATGTAGCGGCGCTTTTTGCGCAACGCGCGTTTAATTTCCGCCAATGAAACCTTTTGCTCGCCAAATTGCACCACGGCTTGAACATCAAACCAGTCAATCCCCGAGGTGATGTTGACGTTCAGCGTGGGTTTGCTGCGGTTGACGCGCACGCGGGTTAGTTTTTCTTCACCAAAAATCTCAAAGCCCGCCGCCGCAAGTTTGGGCACTTTGTCCAGCAGAAAATCCACAGGGTCAGTGCGGGCGCGGAGTAATAACAAAGCAGGGTTATTTTTAGTCCCGCGTTTCAGCCCGTATTTGGCTTGCGCGGCTTCACGGTGCAAATTTGCCTCTGCTTCGGGATCGCGGTGTATGAAAAGGAAGCGCCACGGGTCGTGGGGGTCTTTAACAACGCTTACCTCAGGAAGGGAGGGCTGATATGGCACTTCGTATTCCCCATAGCCAAAGCGTAGTTCTGCCCCTAATGTCCCCTCCACTTCTTGTAAGTAAAGCCGGGGCACCGGCTTTTCATGGATGTGCTCATACTTAACCAAATCCCCTTCTAAGGGAGTTTGAGCCTGCTCTAAAATGCGGGGAAGGTACTTTTCACGAAAATCTTCTATACCCTTAGAAGGTATAAGAATTGGTTTGCTTATGGTGGATAGCCAATGAGCGCCACCGCGAAGGCGGTTTCCTTTTACCAGCACCCTCTCGTTCACCATCATCCATATATCCCCCTTATTTGTGATTTGCACTATTCTGTTTGCACTTATTAACTCACCATCTATCCTGAGTTTGCCTCCTAACCTGAATCCTCCCTTTACTCGTTCAAGCGAGATGACGGTCTCAAACTCAGAAGCAAACCCCAAAGGCGTGTACGAGTTCCAATCTTTCTTTAGAAAAATGGGCACCTTCAACTCTGAGATAAGGGTGAGCGCTTCAGCAAGGTTCTTATCTTTGCGATCCCAATAGTAATCATTTCTCTGGTAGTATCTTCTTCCCAGTGCGAGAGCGCGCGCCAGCAAAATTGTTTCTTGAGGGGCGTTCAAAATTTTTGGCTTGTAGGTAGGGAAGCGGTCACTTCCAAATGATTTTAGGAGATGGGTGCGACGTTGAAGCCATTTGTTTAATTCTGCACGGGAGAGATTCTCGCTTTCCTCAGCTACCCCTTTGTTTCCCAATAGCGATTGCACTTTCTCAAAGGGTATCCATACCGTTGTTAGCCAAAATCCGCTAACTAAACCTTCGCTTTCTGTGAGTGCAAAGGCTAATAAATACTCTTTCGTTTTGGGTAAGTTCTTTTTGGTTTTTTTAGGAGCGTTTTTTAGGAGATGCTCTATTTGGTAGCGCCATTTGAGTTCTGC
The DNA here is from genome assembly GCA_027044735.1 of Anaerolineales bacterium. Classification (GTDB taxonomy): domain Bacteria; phylum Chloroflexota; class Anaerolineae; order Anaerolineales; family DRMV01; genus JALUBW01. Next base: position 116 of record JALUBW010000140.1, on the reverse strand, counting down.
CGGTGGGTCATTAGTTAACTTATCTCTCAACCTGAAGGCTGCGGCTGTGCAGTGCTTGCAGAATTTGCCCTTTGCTCCCACAGGACAGTTACACTTGCATGACAAGCCGTCTTCGT
>JALUBW010000139.1 GCA_027044735.1 Anaerolineales bacterium | reverse complement strand
CACGTACACATTGTCCTCCCGTGGTAAAATAAAGTCGTCGGTTGGTGATAGTGCAATTTTAGCGCAAGAGCGACTACAAGGAGAAGCGGATTTAAGGCCAAAAGCGATATTCTTTCGGGCAATTGAAAGGAAGCGCGAAAGCGGAAGGCGTAAAAAGTTGCGTAAAATAAGGAGAATTTTGGTTCATAGCCTACCTATGAGGGATTGAAACTTGGGATGGACAGCCTGAAATCCAGCCCATCGTGGAGAGTTCATAGCCTACCTATGAGGGATTGAAACCGCTCCCACTCTTCGCGGTTCACGGGTAGCCCTCCCAAGTTCATAGCCTACCTATGAGGGATTGAAACGGGCAATCTCGCTGCGGGCAAAACTGCGCGGCCTGCGGTTCATAGCCTACCTATGAGGGATTGAAACTATCATTTTACGCCTCCTTTTGTGATTTGAATTAACCGTTCATAGCCTACCTATGAGGGATTGAAACATTCGGAATAAGGTCATTTGGAATAAGTGGGCAATTGTTCATAGCCTACCTATGAGGGATTGAAACTGGGTGGGATAAAAAAAGCGCCTGAAAGGCGCTATAGTTCATAGCCTACCTATGAGGGATTGAAACGGCATTGCTCGGCGTGCGGGTGGCGTGGGCGGACACACGTTCATAGCCTACCTATGAGGGATTGAAACCACACCGGTGGCGCTGTGGGTGTGCCGTTCGGTGTGGGTTCATAGCCTACCTATGAGGGATTGAAACTCCCGCAACTGAATATCCCGCTGTCTAAGTGGGGGTTGTTCATAGCCTACCTATGAGGGATTGAAACTGGGGGCGCTTCTCGCGGCAGGGCTGGGTGAACCGGGTTCATAGCCTACCTATGAGGGATTGAAACCTACTTTCTCCGCACCTTCATCGGTAGGCTCTACCGGTTCATAGCCTACCTATGAGGGATTGAAACCGGGATAATTGTGACGCACTCACCAGCCTGCCATGAGTTCATAGCCTACCTATGAGGGATTGAAACGCAAAATCGCTGGGGCTGACAGCGGACGGCGCAGAGCAGTTCATAGCCTACCTATGAGGGATTGAAACTCCAAACCCTCCGGCCAAATCAACGCCGCGCCCAAAAAGTTCATAGCCTACCTATGAGGGATTGAAACTATGTCCGGCGATGGCGGCTCTGCCTCCCCAAACAGTTCATAGCCTACCTATGAGGGATTGAAACATGCGCTTGCTTAAGGCGCACCAGCCGGGTTCCCCGCGTTCATAGCCTACCTATGAGGGATTGAAACTTGGCTGGTCGGGGAGGGGAAGAAAACGCAACCGCCTCGTTCATAGCCTACCTATGAGGGATTGAAACTATTCTCTTACCGGTCGGGTCCCTTTTGTGCCTCACGAGTTCATAGCCTACCTATGAGGGATTGAAACGAGGGAGGAATGCGACTAAAGCACTTCCCCTAATCAATGGTTCATAGCCTACCTATGAGGGATTGAAACGTATTTAACTCACCTATACCGGTATATGGCATCCTGGTTCATAGCCTACCTATGAGGGATTGAAACATCACCGTCTCCGCCGGGCCGGTGCGCACGTCATAGGGTTCATAGCCTACCTATGAGGGATTGAAACCGGGAAGCAGAGCGGGTGGCATTGCTGCCGCTGAACCCGTTCATAGCCTACCTATGAGGGATTGAAACTCTTCCCCACTTTGGGACGGGCGGCAACAATCACAAAAGTTCATAGCCTACCTATGAGGGATTGAAACCCGCGACGCGCTTTTAGGGGTGCCGCGGGGCTGGAGGGTTCATAGCCTACCTATGAGGGATTGAAACTGGAAAAGTATCCAGTATTTCCCATGCCGTAAGTTTTGTTCATAGCCTACCTATGAGGGATTGAAACGAAATTTGGGGCTGCCGGGGGAAATTTTTGTCATTTTGTTCATAGCCTACCTATGAGGGATTGAAACTGAATGATAACGCCCAACAATGTAACTGTGCCGTGGCGTTCATAGCCTACCTATGAGGGATTGAAACGGAGATAAAAATGACCGACAGCGAAAAAATTGATTTGTTCATAGCCTACCTATGAGGGATTGAAACTTTAACAACTAAAGCACGCAATTCTCCATCAATAAATTGTTCATAGCCTACCTATGAGGGATTGAAACGCGCCGGTTACTGCATTGCGCGGCGATAGGCGCAATTGTTCATAGCCTACCTATGAGGGATTGAAACCCCGCCGCCGCGCTCTTCAACGCTGCGGCGTTCTGCCGTTCATAGCCTACCTATGAGGGATTGAAACTGACGTCAGCGCCGTGGCTCGCCAGTGCCATCATCGGTTCATAGCCTACCTATGAGGGATTGAAACCAGATCGCGCCAGCGTTCAAGTTTCTCTTTCAGGGTCATGTTCATAGCCTACCTATGAGGGATTGAAACGCGCATTACCAACGCCTTATGCGCCGCCACCGAGCGGTTCATAGCCTACCTATGAGGGATTGAAACTAAATCAGTCATCATTTTGTGCCTCCTACGCTGGTTTGTTCATAGCCTACCTATGAGGGATTGAAACTCCCCGCGGAAAAAGCGGATCGCCTCCGCGGACAGGGTTCATAGCCTACCTATGAGGGATTGAAACGTCTCCCAACTGGTTCATACCATGACCTGCAAAACGTTCATAGCCTACCTATGAGGGATTGAAACGGGCGTGATGCCCAACGTGCAGGCTGGGCTTAGCAGTTCATAGCCTACCTATGAGGGATTGAAACATAAATCTGATCAGCAATTCCGAGAAATACTGCGCTGTTCATAGCCTACCTATGAGGGATTGAAACTGGAGTATTCCAAATGACCGAAGCGACCGTGACGACGTTCATAGCCTACCTATGAGGGATTGAAACACGTGTGGGGCAGTGTGCTGGCACCCGATTTCGGCAAGTTCATAGCCTACCTATGAGGGATTGAAACCCGCGATGTATTCAGTGACGCGCGGGCGGTCAAGCGTTCATAGCCTACCTATGAGGGATTGAAACACGAACTCTATGCCGTGGACGGCTACGTCGGCTATAAGTTCATAGCCTACCTATGAGGGATTGAAACTTCTCCGTGCTTGATTTTCACGGCATCTTGCCGTTTGTTCATAGCCTACCTATGAGGGATTGAAACCCCCACACCAAGCGCATTTCCCGCGCCACGTCGCCCAGTTCATAGCCTACCTATGAGGGATTGAAACGCAATAACGGTATTTTCTCAACAATCTTGGCCAATTCGTTCATAGCCTACCTATGAGGGATTGAAACGGTGGGATAGCATGGGTGAATGGCTGTCTATGTACGTTCATAGCCTACCTATGAGGGATTGAAACAAAATCGTTATGGTACTGAGCGTACTGAGAATGGGGCGTTCATAGCCTACCTATGAGGGATTGAAACTGAGGTGGCAACTAATATCATTACTATTATTTATTATACGTTCATAGCCTACCTATGAGGGATTGAAACTCGGTAATGTATTCAATTAATTTCAAAGCCATTGCGGTTCATAGCCTACCTATGAGGGATTGAAACCTAAACATTTGGGTCTTTCTATGAAGGAGTATCGTAAATGTTCATAGCCTACCTATGAGGGATTGAAACTATAATTCCTGCAATGTAAATGCCCCAGGACGGTGCGTTCATAGCCTACCTATGAGGGATTGAAACGAGCGTCTGCGCATCCACAATTTAACAGTTGTCCACATAGTTCATAGCCTACCTATGAGGGATTGAAACAAACGCCACGGTTCCATTGTCTCTCGCGCACGCTCAAATTCCTGTTCATAGCCTACCTATGAGGGATTGAAACAACGCGCGTTCGGCACGGCGCGCATACCCCACAGCAGTTCATAGCCTACCTATGAGGGATTGAAACCTCCCCTCCACACTCACTACACCGATGAAATAGTGCGTTCATAGCCTACCTATGAGGGATTGAAACTCGCGCGCTGGATGAACCGCTCCCTCACGCCCAGCCGGTTCATAGCCTACCTATGAGGGATTGAAACCCGCGCCGCGAAGCGCGGGCTGGAGCGCCTCCAGAAGTTCATAGCCTACCTATGAGGGATTGAAACTCGTCAACACCTCATTGCCCGCCCCGCCACTCCATTTCGGTTCATAGCCTACCTATGAGGGATTGAAACCAGCCGTTTCACGCCTAAGCGCATAGAGGAGCATAGCCGGTTCATAGCCTACCTATGAGGGATTGAAACTTTGTCGCGCAATGCCTGCCCCACTTTCTGGGCAACGCGGTTCATAGCCTACCTATGAGGGATTGAAACCGGGGTCATTATCATTGGCATCTTTTACCTCCTACGTTCATAGCCTACCTATGAGGGATTGAAACTGAAAGGCCTCATCATCGCCCTCAAAGGCCACTACGATTGTTCATAGCCTACCTATGAGGGATTGAAACTCCCATGTGCCGACGTGGGAAAATCCGTTCATCCCACCGTTCATAGCCTACCTATGAGGGATTGAAACACGCCGCCCTCGCCGCGATTAAGAAGACGCAGGGGCAAGTTCATAGCCTACCTATGAGGGATTGAAACTGGACGGCATCATCGGCGGCGTCAAGAGCATGGGCGCGTTCATAGCCTACCTATGAGGGATTGAAACCGGGTCACTATCTCTCCCCGAGCCTGCGAGGCGGCATCGTTCATAGCCTACCTATGAGGGATTGAAACCGGGCTGTTTTGTGGAAGGTCAAGCGCGGACGCAAGCAGTTCATAGCCTACCTATGAGGGATTGAAACCGCCAGCAACCGCAGCAACAGCAATGATGACCACCTGTTCATAGCCTACCTATGAGGGATTGAAACCCTTCCGCACACGCGGGCGGTATATCGCTTTGCGTTGTTCATAGCCTACCTATGAGGGATTGAAACCTATGCCATCTAAATGTGTCATCCTGGGCCCAAAGACGTTCATAGCCTACCTATGAGGGATTGAAACCGCCATCGGTCAGTTGCTTGACCGCACTCTTTACGGTTCATAGCCTACCTATGAGGGATTGAAACGAGGTCGTACTCCACCTCAAACATCCCCGCGGGCACCTGTTCATAGCCTACCTATGAGGGATTGAAACACCGTCATTTTGTCCGGGCGCAGCGGCCACAACTCGTTCATAGCCTACCTATGAGGGATTGAAACACCGGCGGCAGCGGCGCTGGAAGCAACTGTGACAAGGTGTTCATAGCCTACCTATGAGGGATTGAAACCCGAGCGTATATGTTGACACCCTCGCTACTGATAGATGGTTCATAGCCTACCTATGAGGGATTGAAACCCCCCATCCGCGGCACAAAGGCCGCGCTGCTCACCCGTTCATAGCCTACCTATGAGGGATTGAAACTGGGCATACTTTGTAACACCAGTAAATGAGCGCACCGTTCATAGCCTACCTATGAGGGATTGAAACTGAGTGTGGGTACTGGCTGAACATCAAACTCGACATGGTTCATAGCCTACCTATGAGGGATTGAAACAGTTCATCCAATAGCGACTGGATTGGTCCTGCTTGGGTTCATAGCCTACCTATGAGGGATTGAAACTCGCGCAAAGCCAGCGCCGCCTCCCAATGGTTGAGCGGTTCATAGCCTACCTATGAGGGATTGAAACAACGCGCGTTCGGCACGGCGCGCATACCCTACCGCGTTCATAGCCTACCTATGAGGGATTGAAACTATGGGATGTTGTTCTCTTTCGCAAGGGGACTGGCCGGTTCATAGCCTACCTATGAGGGATTGAAACGCGAGAGCGTTTGCGGAGGCTTTTACGCCACCCCACCGTTCATAGCCTACCTATGAGGGATTGAAACACTTCACGGCGGCGACAGGTGCAAGCGGGGACGTAATGCGTTCATAGCCTACCTATGAGGGATTGAAACTCCAACCCACCACGGGATACCCGAATTGGCCGGAGGGTTCATAGCCTACCTATGAGGGATTGAAACTATTGCTTTTGTCACACGCCCCCACGCGCCCGCATAGTTCATAGCCTACCTATGAGGGATTGAAACGGTACCTAAAGGATTCATGGCCGTAACCGGCAAGGAGGGTTCATAGCCTACCTATGAGGGATTGAAACACGCCGCCCTCGGCCAGCCCATGAGCGCGCCGGGCAGTTCATAGCCTACCTATGAGGGATTGAAACTCCATCGTGTGAGTTTGTAGATCACCATCTTTTGCGTTCATAGCCTACCTATGAGGGATTGAAACGCGGGCTCTATCGCGTCCGCAGGCCCGCGGGGCGTTTCGTTCATAGCCTACCTATGAGGGATTGAAACTCTGCCTCCATTGAGATTTTGGGAGCCGTCCCGCTCCGTTCATAGCCTACCTATGAGGGATTGAAACCGCCGCCATGCGGGGGCGCTGGCGTCTGTCAGGTTGGTTCATAGCCTACCTATGAGGGATTGAAACTAGCGCCATTCCAAGTACCCACGGGCTACGCTCATCGTGTTCATAGCCTACCTATGAGGGATTGAAACCCCGCCAGAAACTCGGCGCAGGCGAGAGCGGGTACGGTTCATAGCCTACCTATGAGGGATTGAAACTTCGTAGGTATCCCACAGCCTCCGCCAAGAGAGGTCGTTCATAGCCTACCTATGAGGGATTGAAACTAGCCGCCGCGGCTTGCCACTGGCTGCCCGTGTATGGTTCATAGCCTACCTATGAGGGATTGAAACACTTCCTCATTGTGTAGGAAGCGGTCGAAAAGCGCTTTGTTCATAGCCTACCTATGAGGGATTGAAACACCCCCCCCAAAAAGACGGCTACAACTACAAATCAAGGGTTCATAGCCTACCTATGAGGGATTGAAACACGCACTGGTGGGCTGCGTGAGGCCATGCGTGTCCAGTTCATAGCCTACCTATGAGGGATTGAAACGCGAGCCGCCACCGGCTCACCGTGCGGGGAAGAAAGTTCATAGCCTACCTATGAGGGATTGAAACCCATCTTTCACCTCCTCAAAGGGTGGCGTAGCCCACGGTTCATAGCCTACCTATGAGGGATTGAAACGGATTAAGATTGGTAGTGCTATCATTCTCTTACCTCTGTTCATAGCCTACCTATGAGGGATTGAAACGATAGCAGAGGGTATGGAGCGATGTGAAGTGCTCGCGTTCATAGCCTACCTATGAGGGATTGAAACCCGAGGTAATCCGCCAGGATGGAGAGCGCCAAATCCGGTTCATAGCCTACCTATGAGGGATTGAAACAAACGATATGACGGGGAGTAGCGCTCGCCATGAGCGTGTTCATAGCCTACCTATGAGGGATTGAAACGGCGAGGTAGTAGATGTAGAGTGGGAGGCAGAGGAGAGTTCATAGCCTACCTATGAGGGATTGAAACCCTCCCTCGCCCATCCACTACCTCGCAACTTTCCCGTTCATAGCCTACCTATGAGGGATTGAAACACCTTTCCACCGACGTCAAACGCGGCCTTCGCCACCTGTTCATAGCCTACCTATGAGGGATTGAAACCCAAATACATGCCCTTCCTCCTCCGCCCGCTCGGAGGTTCATAGCCTACCTATGAGGGATTGAAACTCGAGCGCAGCGACGGCGACGCCGGGGCGCTCATCTGGTTCATAGCCTACCTATGAGGGATTGAAACCCGTTCACCGGCGCGTCGGGTTCGAAACCGGTGACCAAGTTCATAGCCTACCTATGAGGGATTGAAACTGTGCGGGTCTCCCGCACGATGACGGTCGCAAGGACGCGTTCATAGCCTACCTATGAGGGATTGAAACTCATGTCACACCTCTCATTTGGTTTGCAAGAGTTCGAGTTCATAGCCTACCTATGAGGGATTGAAACGTAATCTGCCAGCACCAAGCATCGCACTCATCGCACGTTCATAGCCTACCTATGAGGGATTGAAACCTCTACATCCAGCGCCGGGGTTTCCGGCTGTTGTTTGGTTCATAGCCTACCTATGAGGGATTGAAACGCGACTTCGAGCGCCAGGTCGGCCAGTTCCTGCGGAATAGTTCATAGCCTACCTATGAGGGATTGAAACCCCGCTGCTGCAACCGTTCGTCTACAGTGTCTATCCGTTCATAGCCTACCTATGAGGGATTGAAACGTCAACGGCCACAACTTGCCCGGCCCACAACCGCCCCGTTCATAGCCTACCTATGAGGGATTGAAACTGGACGACGACCTCCAGCGCGCCCATGCATCGTCGTGTTCATAGCCTACCTATGAGGGATTGAAACCCTGCGCTTGCGTAGAGCGCTGCAATGTCTGCATCCGTTCATAGCCTACCTATGAGGGATTGAAACAGCGCGGCGGCTTCCACGGTCGCCAGAAGCGCGAGCAGCGTTCATAGCCTACCTATGAGGGATTGAAACCCGTAGCCCGGCCAATGGCCTGCGCAGGAGCGTTTGAGTTCATAGCCTACCTATGAGGGATTGAAACGTGTCAAACACGGCCAGTTCTCCGACCGGCCAAGTGTTCATAGCCTACCTATGAGGGATTGAAACTCGCTTTTCTTGCCAAAACGGGAATCCACGCAGCCGGTTCATAGCCTACCTATGAGGGATTGAAACCCATCTCACACCTCCTGAGATATATGACGGCGTCGGCGTTCATAGCCTACCTATGAGGGATTGAAACAGCGGATGCGCGGCAAATCCAAGGCGTTGCGCGTCAAGTTCATAGCCTACCTATGAGGGATTGAAACCTGTTCCTCCGAGTATTTTCCAACCTACCGAAGATTTGTTCATAGCCTACCTATGAGGGATTGAAACTCCGCCAGCGTGAACGCGTTGCCGAAATCAGGTGCCAGTTCATAGCCTACCTATGAGGGATTGAAACGAGGCCATCGCCCACTTTTACAATGGTGGCACGTCCAGTTCATAGCCTACCTATGAGGGATTGAAACATGCGCTTGCTTAAGGCGCACCAGCCGGTTTCCCCGCGTTCATAGCCTACCTATGAGGGATTGAAACAGCATCCAAACGGCGTTCTGGCGGTAGCGATAGTCCAGTTCATAGCCTACCTATGAGGGATTGAAACCTGCCCGCCATTTCCAGCACGCGGGCAGCGTGTTTGGGTTCATAGCCTACCTATGAGGGATTGAAACACCCTCTTCTTCTAATAATTTAAGAAGAAGAGTAGAAGTTCATAGCCTACCTATGAGGGATTGAAACCTTTTGAATGAGCACCTAAAGCAATTGCTAAAGTACCACTTGTTCATAGCCTACCTATGAGGGATTGAAACATGTCTGTCACGGCCGCGCGCACGTCCGCATCCAATTGGGTTCATAGCCTACCTATGAGGGATTGAAACTTGCTAACTTTCCTCTTGTCTTTGCTGAAGATGTTTCGTTCATAGCCTACCTATGAGGGATTGAAACGGGGCTGACATGGAAATTACCCCCATCCGTGGCACAAGTTCATAGCCTACCTATGAGGGATTGAAACCCGAGGGCGGCACCTATACCGAGGCGACCCCCACGGTTCATAGCCTACCTATGAGGGATTGAAACTCGATGACGCCCCCGAGACCCTGGGCCAAACGTGCACGGTTCATAGCCTACCTATGAGGGATTGAAACGATACCCGAGATGGTCATACGCAAACTCATCCGCGCTCGTTCATAGCCTACCTATGAGGGATTGAAACCTTAACTGGAGGTGTATATGACGAAGACGAAACGCCGTTCATAGCCTACCTATGAGGGATTGAAACCTCATCCGCCGAGGGTTGCGTTCCCACGGTTTCAGGGTTCATAGCCTACCTATGAGGGATTGAAACCATTCTGCATAGACGGCGTACCGGGGCCCCACACCGGGTTCATAGCCTACCTATGAGGGATTGAAACAAAGAGAGAAAGAGAAAAGAAAATGGAAAAACAAATAGTTCATAGCCTACCTATGAGGGATTGAAACAGCACGTCGCCGATGAACTGGCTGACGTGCAGGTGGGTTCATAGCCTACCTATGAGGGATTGAAACCCGCCCTGCCACCAAAGGGCATAATCCTCACGGGCTTGTTCATAGCCTACCTATGAGGGATTGAAACAACGAATAGGACTTAGCGCCTGCGGTATTCGGCTTCGTTCATAGCCTACCTATGAGGGATTGAAACCACGGGTGATAGGCATGAGCGTTTGCGTGCTCTCATCGTTCATAGCCTACCTATGAGGGATTGAAACCTGCGCCTGCACGCGGGGAATGGCGAGCACGCGCGCCAGTTCATAGCCTACCTATGAGGGATTGAAACTCGTCATATTCACCTCCAGAGTGTCAGTCCAAATCAGCGGTTCATAGCCTACCTATGAGGGATTGAAACAGAAGACGGCGGTGCATTTCAGCATCAGCCGCCCCGGGTTCATAGCCTACCTATGAGGGATTGAAACAGAAACCACCTGTTATTAACAAATTCATATACTTCTGTTCATAGCCTACCTATGAGGGATTGAAACCCAATGGTATGGAGCGATGCGAGGCTCTCGCCACAGGTTCATAGCCTACCTATGAGGGATTGAAACGAAAAGGCCGAAGAAATTGTCTATGACGACGAAGCCGTTCATAGCCTACCTATGAGGGATTGAAACGCTTCCATGCGGCGGTGGAGGATGCCCCATAAGCCGTTCATAGCCTACCTATGAGGGATTGAAACAGCGCGGTCATCGTGGGAGACTTGCCGGGGCGAATGTGTTCATAGCCTACCTATGAGGGATTGAAACTTGCGCGCCATCCAGTCGTTTTGCAGCAACCAATCAGGTTCATAGCCTACCTATGAGGGATTGAAACAGCGTGGCTAAGCAACGTTTTGTGTTCTGTTCGTTTTGTTCATAGCCTACCTATGAGGGATTGAAACCGCCAATCTGTGTGGGGAAGAACCAGTACATGGCCGGGTTCATAGCCTACCTATGAGGGATTGAAACCTGGCTGCCCTGCGGCAGGTGACTGTGTTTGCGCCGGGTTCATAGCCTACCTATGAGGGATTGAAACGGCGTCTCTACCACATCATTCGTCATCCATGGCCGCTGTTCATAGCCTACCTATGAGGGATTGAAACTTGGTCTTCCAAACCTCAAATAGTTCTCTAGGGCCATGTTCATAGCCTACCTATGAGGGATTGAAACGGACTACTATCTCAAAATCCGGCTATATTCACGATGTTCATAGCCTACCTATGAGGGATTGAAACCCCCGCCACCATCAAAAACATGCTCAGTCTCTTTGAGGTTCATAGCCTACCTATGAGGGATTGAAACGCCCGCGCGAGCGGGCGAAGGAGGCTCATCATGCTCTCGTTCATAGCCTACCTATGAGGGATTGAAACACTTACAGACTCAACGGTCAACCAGTAGTTGGGCTCAGTTCATAGCCTACCTATGAGGGATTGAAACGTTTCAAGCACACGCACATCACCACATACTTGGCAGTGTTCATAGCCTACCTATGAGGGATTGAAACTGCTACTGCCTCTCAAGTGCAGGTGGCGCGTCAAGATAGTTCATAGCCTATCTATGAGGGATTGAAACCTATCCGCTGCTCGGGGGTGCAAACTGTGCTCGGTATGGGTTCATAGCCTACCTATGAGGGATTGAAACTCCGCCCATACATAGTGGGGGAATAGCGCAAAAGTAGTGTAAACTTTTTTCTGTAAAAACGATGGGACCGGTGGTATCCTTGAAGGCCTCAAACCCAACACAAGGAGGTACCACCATGTCCCATCAACCCTATTTTACCCTACCCGAGTCATTCCTGG
>JALUBW010000138.1 GCA_027044735.1 Anaerolineales bacterium | reverse complement strand
TAAGGGAGGGAAGGGGGCAGATGAGCCGAGCGCCAGCGAGGCTCATCGGGGGATGGGTGAGATCTTGCCACAAGCGCGATAGATCGCACTTTTGCAATAACTGAAATCTTGCTTGAAAATGCATTAGCTATCAAGAGGAAAAAAGCCGTGCCCGAAATCAAGCGTATCTGTGTTTATTGTGGCTCGTCGGACGACGTGCCGGAAAAGTATTTGGAAGCAGCGCGCGCCCTCGGCGCAGAAATGGCGAAGCGCGGCTACGGCCTCGTCTACGGCGGAGGAGCAACCGGCTTGATGGGCGCAGTGGCCGACGCCGTTTTAGCCCACGAGGGCGAGGCAATAGGCGTAATCCCCGAACATTTTTACACACCCAAACTCGCCCACCACAACCTGAGCCGCTTAGAAATTGTGCCCGATATGCACAGCCGCAAAGCGCGCATGGCCGAAATTGCCGATGCATTCATCGCGCTGCCCGGCGGCTACGGCACAATGGAGGAATTTTTTGAAATCCTCACTTGGGCGCAAATAGGCCTGCACGACAAACCAATAGGACTTTACAACTTCCAAGGCTATTACGACCCCATAATGACCTTCATCAATCAAGCCGTAGCCGAAGGCTTTATTTTCACCGAACATCGGGGGCTTTTTATCGCGGCCGACAACCCAAGCGCAATGCTTGACGCACTGGAAACATACCGGCATCCCGGAGGGGTGCAACGCTGGCTGAGGGAGGATTAGAATGAACGCCGCAAAACGCGCCCTCCAACTGGTGCGCGAATTCATGCTGGGAGCGGCAATCTCGTGGGTGGCCGTCCCCTATCTGTTGCGCCGGCGGCGGGCAATGGAAAACCTTTTTGCCTTGGACGGCTACCTGATAATAAACGGCCTCTCCCCGGCGCCGCCGAGCGCCCGCTTGTGGCTTTTGCCCTACATGGTGCCCCAAATCACCTCATGGCAACGCCGCCTGCGACTGTGGGATGAATCGCTTGAAACAGCGAACTTGGCACATCTCGGACACTGAGGAAAACCCAATGGCAACCAAAATCATCCAGTCCGTAAAGGGAACTCGCGACTTTTACCCCGAACAAATGGCGGTGCGCACTTGGCTTTACAACCAAATGCGCGCCTCATCCGAAGCATTTGGCTACCAAGAATACGATGGGCCGTTTTTGGAGCCGCTTGCGCTGTATGCTGCCAAATCGGGCGAGGAACTGGTCAAAGAGCAGGCTTTCGTTTTCCCCGACCGCGGCGGCGACTTGATCACCCTGCGCCCCGAACTCACCCCAACACTGGCGCGCATGGTCGCCCGACGCCAAAACCAACTGGCCTTCCCCGTGCGTTGGTGGTCTTTTGGGCCATTTTGGCGCTACGAAAAGCCGCAAAAAGGCCGCGCAAGGGAATTTTTCCAATGGAACATTGACATGATCGGCGTGAACAGCCCCGAAGCCGATGCCGAACTCGCCGCCGTGGGGGCCGACTTTCTGAGACGTGTTGGCCTTTCACCAAGCGAAGTGAAAATCCTCGTCAACAACCGCCGCTTGATGGATGAGCAGTTAGATTCTATCGGCATAGCGCCAGAGCGGCGTAAGGCAGTTTTCAGGCTGATAGACCGCCGGGACAAACTTTCCCCCTCGGCTTGGGAAGAATACGCTGCCGAGATAGGCCTTTCGGCAGCGCAAGTGAGCGGACTACGCGAAATGCTCGCCGCCGAAAATCTGTGGGAGCAATCTGAGGAACTGGTGCGCTTTTTTGAAGCCGCGGAGGCATTGGAAGCGCGGGAATACCTGAAATACGCCCCTTACATCATCCGCGGGCTGGACTACTATACCGGCACGGTCTTTGAAGCGCGCGACGCCGAAGGGGAGTTTCGCGCCATTTTAGGCGGCGGCCGCTACGACAACCTGGTGGCCGATGTCGGCGGCAAGCCGGTGGCCGGCGTGGGCTTTGCCATGGGCGACATGGTGATCACCTTAGTGCTGGAAAAATACGGCCGCTTGCCGGCGCTCAACCCTCAACCGGCAAAGGTGCTGGTAGCGGTGTTTGACGCCGACCACTTGCTTGACGCATACCGCCTCGCCTCCGAAGTGCGGGGGTTTGGCTTCCCGACCGCCACCTACCCCGAACCTGCCAAACTCGGCAAGCAGTTCAAGTATGCGGACAAAATTGGAGCGCGCGTGGTGCTACTTTTGGGCCCCGACGAGATCGCCCAAAACACGGTGGCCGTCAAAAACCTGAGCAGCCGCGAGCAAACGAGCGTGCCGCGCCCGCAACTGCGCGCCGTCCTTGACGAATTAGTCTCTTAGCGCCGCTCAAACCGCCTCTGCAAGCCCAAATCGCAAGGCCGGACGCGAACACCATGTTAGAAGAACTCCACATCCGCGATTTTGCCATCATAGATGAACTCACCCTCACCTTTGGCAAGGGAATGACGGCCTTGACCGGCGAAACCGGCGCGGGCAAATCCATAATCGTGGATGCGTTGGCAGTGGCGCTTGGGGGGCGAGCCGAAGGCACAATGGTGCGCACAGGGGCAAAGCGCGCGGTGATAGAAGCCACTTTCCGCCTCTCCGAGCCGCTGCGGGAGGCCATAAAGCCCATCCTTGAAGAACAAGAACTTTGGGACGATGAAAACTACATCACCTTAGGGCGGGAAATCCGCGCCGCAGGCCGCCACACAGCGCGCATCAACGGCTCCGCCGTTGGCCTTGCGCTGCTCAGGCGCATAGGCGAAATGCTGGCCGATATACACAGCCAAGCCGAACACATTTCCCTCCTGCGTGTGAGCACCCACCGCCGCTTGTTGGACAAATTTGCAGGCATAGAGGACGACCTCGCCGCCTACCAAGCCCTTTACCGCCGCCTGCAGGCCGCCCGCAAGCAAATTGCAAAACTGCAAGCCTCGGCAGAAGCCAGCGCTCAGCGCGCCGACCTGTTGCAATACCAAATCGGCGAAATTGAGGAAGCCGCCCCCCAGAAAGACGAAGACCGCTTTCTGGAAGAGGAACGCCAACGCCTTGTCCACGCCGAAACCCTTGCCGAACACGCCAACCGCGCGCTCATGCTCTTGGACGAAGGCACACCCGAAGCGCCCGCAATCACCGACCTTTTCGGTGAAGTGAGCGCTGCTTTGCAGGCAATCGCCCATACCGACACCGCGCAAGCCGAATTTGCCGAAGAGGCCATAGCACTTGAAGAATCACTTGCCGAGTTGGCGCGCAAAATCCGCCGTTACGCCGAAGCGCTGGAATTTGACCCAAACCGCCTTGCCGAGGTGGAAGAGCGCCTTGCCCTGCTGGACGACCTGAAACGCAAATACGGCGGCTCGTTGGAAAAGGTGTTAGAATACATCATTCACGCTCGCGCCGAATTGGAAACAATCACCAACACGGCTGAACAAATGGACGCGCTCAAGCAAGAAGCCAAGCAGTTAGAGGC
>JALUBW010000137.1 GCA_027044735.1 Anaerolineales bacterium | reverse complement strand
GGATTGAGGGATTGGGGGATTGGGGGATTCGGGATGCGGGATACGGCGCAAACCGCAAATCGCCAATCGCGATTTAGGATTTGCGATTTGCGTTCGTTGTCAAAACGGGTTATACTGGCAGTATAACCGTTTCGCAGAGGTGAGTCAAAATGACGGTCAAAACGGCAATTTCCATTCGGGAAGATTTATTTGCCGAGGCGGAACAACTGGCGAAGGAATTGGGGGTTTCCCGCAGTCAGGTGTTTGCCATGGCGTTGGAAGATTTCATTGAGCGGCGGCAAAGCCGCCAATTGCTGGAGGCGTTGAACCACGCTTACACCGATGAACCCACCGACGAAGAGCGGGCGTTGTTGCAAGCCATGCGGCGCATTCAGCGAGAGGTTGCCGATAAATGGTAATCCGGCAAGGCGGTGTGTATTGGGTTGACCTCGGCGAACCGAGCGGCTCGGAGCCGGGCTCTCGGCATCCCTGCGTGGTGGTGCAGAACGACGTCTTCAACCAGAGCCGCATCCGCACGGTGGTGGTGTGCGCGCTGACTTCCAACCTGAAGCGGGCAGAAGCGCCGGGCAATGTGCTTTTGGAAAAGGGCGAAGCCAACCTGCCGAAGCAAAGCGTGGTGAACGTGTCGCAAATCTTCACGGTAGACAAAAGCCAACTCGGCGACTACATCGGCACGCTTTCCTCGCGGCGGGTGCGGCAAATCTTGGCGGGGATTTTGCTGGTGCTGACGCCGCGCGAACCCTAAACCGGCTCATAAACTTTTACACGGTCAATTTTGAAAGTCTTCACCGTCTCCACAAGAGAAGGCGGCGCGTGCTCGTTGAACCATTGGGCGGAGCACCAACGATACGCTTCGGCAACTTCTATCAAGCCATGCTTGACAGGGTTTTGGTTGACATAACGCAATCTTGCTAAATACGAGCGCTGAAAGGTGATTTGGCTATCCCAATACTGAAACCACACTTTGCGCCCGGGCGTGCCGTCTTCTCGGTTGAAGGCTTTGGCAGTGGTCATGTGCAATTTGCTGATAAAGCGCCGGAGTGTAGCGGGGTTGCCCGGAGAACGGGCAATGAAGTGGTAATGCTCGTTGAGGATAGCCCAAGCGTGGAGTTCCCAGCCGAATTCGCTTGCGATGGCGAACAAAGCATTTTGGAACAAGTCCTTGCGCTCCTCGGCAGCCAAATGAGGAAGTCGGCGATAGGTAGCGGCAGTTACCATATAAATTCCCGGCTGGAAAGTCCAGTGAGCGGGGGCGTGAGGCCATTGTTTCATCGCAGCCTCCTTTGGAGTGCGGCATCACGATGCCGCTTTCCAAAGCGGCGACTCGTCGCCGCGCTCCAAAATTGCGCCGAAGCGGCCAAATGAGGAAGGCGGCGATAAGTGGCAGCGGTCACCATGTAAATTCCTGGTTGGAAAGTCCAGTGGGCGGGGGCGTGAGGCCATTGTTTCATCGCTGCCTCCTTTGGAGTGCGGCACCATGATGCCGCTTTCCAAAGCGGCGACTCGTCGCCGCACTCCAAAATTGCGCCGCAGCGGCCAAATGGAGAAATCGGCGATAGGTAGCGGCAGTTACCATATAAATTCCCGGTTGGAAAGTCCAGTGAACGGGGGCGTAAGCCATTGTTTCATCGCAGCCTCCTTTAGAGTGCGGCATCATGATGCCGCTTTCCAAAGCGGCGGCTCGTCGCCGCACTCCAAAATCAAATCGCAAAATACTTCGCCGCGGGATGATGCACCACAATCGCCGCGGTGGATTGCTCGGGCACGAGTTGATACGCCGCGGTGAGGCTCATGCCCAAGGCGCTTTCCGCAGGCAGCAGGCGGAACACCTTGACGTGGTCTTCCAAATTGGGGATGGCGGGGTAGCCCCACGAGTAACGCTTGCCGCGGTCGGGCGGCAAGCCGAGTTCGCGGCGGATGTGGCGGTGCAGGAATTCCGCCGTGGCCTCCGCAGTTTGCACCGCAAGGCCGTGGAAGAAGTAGGCTTCGGTGTATTCGCCCGCTTCCTGCAAGGCATCAAAGCGCGCCGTCGCCTCCTTCCCCACCGTGACCACCTGGAAAGCCACCACGTCCATCACGCCGGAATCCACCGAGGCGAAGTAATCGGCGAGGCACAGCCCTTCGCGGCTGCGCTGGCGGGGGAAGGTGAAGGTTTCCAGCACGCGCGGCTCGCCCGCTTCCACCGAGGCGGGGTCGTAAACCAGCAGCCGGTCGCCATCGGCCTGGCAGGGCCAGTAGCCGTACACCGCCTGCGGGTGGAACCAGCCTTCCCGCAGGGCTTGGCGCTGCATTTGGGCGAGGCGGGCTTCAAACTCGGCTTGCAGTTTTTCCCACGCTTCGCCGCGGGCGTTTTTCGCGCCCCACGAAAGGCGGAAGAGGGCACGCTTATCCAGCAGCGGGAACACGGCTTCGGGGGAGATGCTTTCCACCACCTTGGCGCCCCAAAACGGCGGCGTGGGGATGTCGGGCGCCGGAGGCACGCGGCGGCGCGGGCGCGGGGCGCGCTTTTCACCGCTGGCCGCCCCTTCCTGCCCCAGTTCGCGCTTGGCTTCGTCAATCACCTGCCGGATGATGAGGTCGCGGCGGTTGGCGTCCTGCAGGGCGTCCATGATGGCAAGGCCTTCAAAGGCGTCTTTGCAGTAAAAGACGCCCGCGTCGTAGAAATGCCCGTCTTCGGTGAGCAGAATGCGGCGTCCGAAGCGGCGGTTGATGGCCGCACCGCCGATGAGCACGGGGTAATGCAGGCCGCGGCGGTGGAGTTCGTTGACTAAGGCGGGCATCTGCTTGCTGGTGCTGACGAGCAGCGCGCTCAGGCCGATGGCGTCGGCGTTGTGCTCCTCCGCGGCCTTGACGATGGTTTCCACCGGTACCTGCTTGCCCAGGTCAATCACGGTGTAGCCGTTGTTGCTCAGGATGGTCTTGACCAGGTTTTTGCCGATGTCGTGGACGTCGCCGTACACGGTGGCGAGCACGATGGTGCCCTTGGAAACGCCCTCCTGCCGCAGCAGGTAGCGTTCCAGGTGGTTGACGGCTTTTTTCATCACCTCGGCGGACTGGAGCACGAAGGGCAAGATGAGTTCGCCCGCGCCGAATTTGTCGCCCACTTCTTTCATGGCAGGCAGGAGGATGTCGTTGAGGATGTGGATGGCGGCTTCGTGGGTGGCGGGGGTGGGGAAAGGGGGAACCGCAGAAGACACCGATGTGTCACCGAGAGACACAGAGGTTTCTTTTTCCTTTTTTTCTGTGTTTTCTGTGCCGGTTTCTGTGTTCTCTGTGGTTGTTTTCCGTACCACCAAAGCGTCAATGTCGGCTTCAATGCCTTCCTTGTAGCGATGCACAATGCGCTGGTAGAGGCGCTCTTCCAGCGAGAGGCCTTCCAACGGGTCGCGGTGGGCGGAGGGGCGGGCGGTGCGGCCTTCGTAAAATTCAATCACTCGCTGGAGCGCGTCGGGGCGGCGGTTGAAAATCAGGTCTTCCGCCAGTT
>JALUBW010000136.1 GCA_027044735.1 Anaerolineales bacterium | reverse complement strand
TCGGGGTAGCCCGCGGCGTGGAAGTAGGGCACCAGACGGCGGGCAAGTTCTTCTTCCGGCAGGGCACGGATGTGCAGGCCGTTGAAGTGGTCAAGTTTGGAGAAGTTGACCGCCGCGGGCGACGGCTTCAACCGTTCCAGCGAAAATTTTTCAATCAAATCTTGCATGGTGAAGAACTCGGTGTGGTCGTCGTAACTCCAGCCCATCAGGGCGATCCAGTTGTTGACCGCTTCGGGCAGGTAGCCGAGTTCCTCAAGGTCTTTGATGAAGATGGATTTGTGCCCTTTGCGGAACACTTCCGCGTCGCGCTTGCTCATTTTGCCCTTGCCACTGGGCTTGAGGAACACCGACAGGTGTACCCAGATCGGCTCTTCCCAGCCGAAGGCGCGGTAGATGTGCGCGTGCAGGGGGAAGGTGGGCAGCCATTCGGAGCCGCGGATGACGTGGGTGATGCCCATCAGGTGGTCGTCTACCATTGCGGCGAGGTGGTAGAGCGCCCAGCCGTCGGATTTGACGAGGATGTAATCGTCCAAGGTGCGGTTTTCCACGGTGATGTCGCCGCGCAGCAGGTCGTGGACGGTGATGGTGCCCTCTTTGGGCATTTTGAAGCGGATGACGTGGGGCTCGCCTGCTTCCACGCGGCGCCGCGCTTCCTCGGGCGGGATGTTGCGGCATGTGCCGTCGTAGTGGGGCGGCTCGCCGCGCGCCTGCTGTTCCTTGCGCATTTGCGCCAGCCGCTCAGGCGTGCAAAAGCAGTAGTAGGCGTGGCCGCTATCCACCAACTGCTGGGCGTATTTTTGGTAAATTTCCTTGCGCTCGGATTGGCGGTAAGGCCCGTAGGGGCCGCCTTTGTCGGGGCCTTCGTCCCACTCCAGCCCTAACCAGCGCAGGCTGCGCATCAATTCTTCCTCCGCGCCGGGGATGTAGCGCTTGCGGTCGGTGTCTTCGATGCGCAGGATGAACTGACCGCCGGTTTGACGGGCGAGCAGGTAATCGTACAAAGCCGTCCGCGCCCCGCCGAGGTGCAAAAAGCCGGTAGGCGAGGGCGCAAAGCGAACACGAGCGGGTTTTGTTGTGGTCATGGGGTCACCTTTGGGGAGGGAATAATGAGGTAGTGAGGTGATAAGGGATTGAGGGATTGAGGGATTGAGGGATTGAGGGATTGAGGGATTGAGGAAATTGGGGGCTTTGGTGGTAAAAACACAGAAGACACAGAAAAAACACAGAAAGCACAGAAATTTTTTTCTTGGCGTCCTTTGAGTCCTTGGTGCCCTTGGCGTTACTTGGCGTTACTCAGAAGATAAACGGCTTGCGGCGCATGGCTACGCTTTCCACAAGCCCGATGCCCAAAAGCGATGAAAGGAGTGCGCTGCCTCCGTAGGTGATGAACGGCAAGGGTAAGCCCGTTACGGGGATGAGGTTGATGTTCATCGCCACGTTGACCGCCATGTGGAAGAAAAGCATCACTGCGACGCCGTAGGCTATTAGCGCGCCGGTGGTGTCGTGTGCGGTGCGCGCTATCCGCAAAATCCGCCATATCACCAGCAGCAGCAAAATCAGCACCGTCACCGCGCCTACAAATCCGAATTCTTCACCGATGACGGAAAAGATGAAGTCGGTGTGGCGCACTTTCAAGAAGCGGAGTTGCACTTGCGTGCCGTGGCGGTAGCCTTCGCCGAAAAGCCCGCCGGAGCCGAGGCTGATGAGTGCCTGCTGAACATTGTAAATTGCGCCGTGGCGGGCGTTGGGGTTGGGAAAGAGAAAGTTGATGACGCGCGCTTTCTGGTAATCTGCCAAAAAAGGCCACGCCACAAAGGGCGCAATTGCTCCAATAACGCCAAACAAAGCCAAGTGCTTCCACGTCAAGCCCGTTGCCCAGAGCATCCCAAACCAGATTACCAGAATTGTGATGGATGTGCTCAGGTCGGGCTGAATCAAAATCCAGCCCACCAAGCCCAGAGTCAGCAAGAAACTCATCGCCACCCAGCGGAGTTGGTGGATTTGGTGGCGGTGCTTGCTGAAAAAATCTGCCAATACAAGGATGGTGACGATTTTGGCGATTTCGGAGGGCTGGATGAAAAAAGCGCCAATGTCAATCCAGCGGGCGGAGCCGTAAACCGCTTTGCCGACCACGCCGAGGATGGCGAGCAAGCCAAAGGTGGCAATGTAAAGGTACTTGCTGAACGATGCCCAGTAATGGTAGTCAATCAAAGCCGTTATGATGAGGACGGCGAAGCCGATGATGGCGTAGATGATTTGGCGTTTGACCAGCCCGGCAAGCACCACGTTGCCCGCAATAGCGGAATAGATGACCACAACCCCAAAAATCACCAGCGCGGCTACCAAACCCAGTAGCACGAAGTCAAACTGTTCCCAAGAATATCCAGACATGGCGTTAGGAACGGCGCCGTCCCGGGGATTTTAGGGGGATGTTGGCGACGAGGTACTGCTCGCGTCCATCTTGTGAAAGTTGAATTTCAACAGCTTGCGGTTCAATCTCTACGTAGCGTGAAATAACGGCGATGAGTTCATCTTTGAGTGCTGCAAGGCGCGCCGGTGGGAGGTCTGTGCGGTCGTGAATCAGCACTAAGCGCAGTCTGTCCTTTGCTTTTTTTGCGCTCCGTTCGCGTCTGGTGAGGCGCTCAAACCAGCCCATTTTAGCCTCCTCTCAGCCAGCGCCCCAGCAGTTTGCGCAGCCCGCCGCTTTCTTCTTCTATCGGCATGAACGGCACTTTTTCGCCCAGCAGGCGGCGGGCGATGTTGTGGAACGCTTGCCCGGCTTTGCTTTTGGGGTCAAGCACCACGGGCATGCCGCGGTTGGTGTTGATTACAATTGATTCGTCCTCGGGTATCACGCCTAACAGTTCAATTGCAAGTAGTTCTACCACATCTTCCACCGAAAGCATATTGCCGTTGCGTACCATTTGCGGGTCAAGACGGTTGATAATCAGCCGCGCGGGCCCTTTTTCTTCTGCTTCAATCAGTCCGATGATGCGGTCGGCGTCGCGCACCGAGGAAACTTCGGGGTTGGTGACTATTGCCACTTCGTCGGCGGGGGCAATGGCATTGCGGAAGCCGCGTTCAATGCCCGCGGGCGAGTCAATCAGCACCCAGTCAAATTCGCGCCGCAATTCGTCGCAAATTTCAACCATGTCGGAAGGCGAAACGGCGGTTTTGTCGCGCGTCTGCGCCGCTGGTATGAGGTACAACTCCGGCAGGCGCTTATCGCGGATCATCGCCTGCCGCAGGCGGCATCTGCCTTCTACAACATCAACCAAGTCGTAAACTATGCGGTTTTCCAACCCCAACACGAGGTCAAGGTTGCGCAAGCCGATGTCGGCATCTATGCAGACCACTTTTTTGCCCAAACCGGCAAGCGCGGCTCCGATATTTGCCGTGGTGGTGGTTTTGCCTACTCCGCCTTTGCCGGAAGTGATTGTGAGAACTTTGCCCATAGGGTAGTCCTTGGAAAGAGGGATTGAGGGATTGAGG
>JALUBW010000135.1 GCA_027044735.1 Anaerolineales bacterium | reverse complement strand
ACAAAAGGGGGGCGGGGTGAGGGTAAATAGGCAAAGGTTAGAATATTGAAAAGCCCCGTACCCGCCCCCCTCAATACCCAACCCCACAACCTCTCTCTTCCCCCGTGCCTCCGTGGCGTGGGGAAAGGGCGCGCGGTCTGCAGGCTGTTACGCTTCCCCCATTTCGGGCATCCATTCCGAAATGTGGTGCTGCACCGCGTAGGTAGCCAACTCGATGCGGTTCCGCATACCCAACTTTTCCATAATGGCCGAGACGTAGTTCCGCACCGTGCCTTCGCTCAGGCTGAGAGCGTGGGCGATTTCGCGGTTGCTCTTGCCTTTGGAAACCAAGGCCAACACTTCCATCTCGCGGCGTGAAAGGCCCTTGAACGCCGATTCTTCGATGTGCGCTTCCAGGCGGCGCAGGCGGGCTACCATCTGGCTGGCGGTGTGGGGATCGAAGGCCACCCGCCCTTCCCGCGCCTGACGGATGGCGTGCACCAATTCGCTGCTGCCCACTTCTTTGAGCACATACCCTGCTGCCCCTACCCTCAGCGCGTGCGAGACGAACTCTTCGCTCAGGTAGGAAGTCAGAATCACCACCTGGGTGGTGGGGTGGCGCTGCCGAATCAGCCGGCAGGCCTCTAAACCGCTTTTGCCCGGCAGGCGGACGTCCATTACTACCACGTCGGGGTGGTAGCGTTCTACCTGCATGAGGGCTTCGTCTGCGGTGCTGGCCTCGGCGACCACCTCCATGTCGGGCTCGGCTTCCAACAGGGTGCGCAGGCCCAAACGGACGACTTCGTGGTCGTCGACCAACAGCAACCTTGTGCGCATTGTAACCTCCTCTCAGTTTCTGTCGCTTTCTAACGGCACGGTGAGGATCACTTTGGTGCCCTGGCCGCGCCGGGTTTGGAACGCCAGCGTGCCCCCCAAGAGACGGGCGCGGTCGCGCATGTTGCGCAAGCCGAAGCCGGGGTCGGGGTCGTCGGGTAGGCCGATGCCGTGGTCTTCCACTTCCAGGCGCAGGCGGTGGGCGGCGTGGTCGTAGGCGAGGCGCACCTCGATCAAGGGGCTGCGCGCATGGCGGATGGCGTTGGAAAGCGCTTCGCGCGCAAAGGAAAGGAGGTGTGCGGCCATTTCGGGCGACACGGTGGGCACGTGGTCGTCGGTTTCCAGGTAAATTTCCGTCCCCGAAATGCGCTGGGCTTCATCTACCAACGCGCCCAAGGCGGTGGTCAGGCGCGGCGTTTCCTGGCCGCGGAGTTCCACCAAAAAACGGCGCAATTCGGCGATGGCCGCGTTGATGCCGGCCATCAGGCGCTCCAGTTCTTCCACCATCTCGGGGTTTTGGATGCGGTTCCGCAGGCTTTGAGCCACCAGCCCGGCCGCGTAAACCTGCTGGATAGCGCCGTCGTGCAGGTCGCGGGCGATGCGTTCCCGCTCGATGGCCACCACCTGTGCCTGCTCCATGCGTTCGATCAGGCGCTCGGTTTCGAACTCGAAGACTTCCAGGCCCATGATCACGGCCGCGGCCAACACCAGGCCGTCGGCGGCTTGCAAAGCCTCGACAGGCAGAGCCAGCCAATGTTGCAGGTTGACTTCGTTGAGCCAGCGGGCGGGGAAGAAATCGGCCTGCGGCACAATCACCCCGGCCAACAGCGCGTAGCCCAACAGGGCTACCCCGGCTACCCGGAGCAAATTGTAAATCGAAGGGAAGTCCAAAGGCAGCAGGCGGGCTTTGGCTTGCCGCCGCAGGCCCCACGCTGCAGCCACCGCACCCGGCGCGCCCAACATGTAGCGGGCTAAAATTTCCGCGGTACAGTGCCAATGCGCCACGCCGTGCCCCAAAGCCAGGCCCAAATAAAAAGGTACGGCCAGCCAGAGCAAAAACAGAGCCAGCGGTAGCGATCTCAACCAGCGCCAGCCCTCGGGTAGGGGGTGCATCAACTGCACCCCAAATTGAAACAGCGCGCCGAAGGAGCCGGCCAGCAGCAACAACTGCAGGGCTTCTAAAATCGCAATCACCCCTTCTGAGGCATAGTGCTGGTGCAGCGGGATGAACAGGTTCCCCCACTGGTAGAAACCGTGCAACAAGCCGAACAACGCCAGCCAGGGCATACTGCGCGCCAAGGCCAGGCGGGAATAGCGCCGTGTCTGCAAAAGGATGGCCAAGCCCATGACGAAGAACACTTGCCCGCAGACAAACAACACCACCGGCCGGTTGATCACAAACCATTGGCGCAAGCCGTCAAGCCACATGGGGTTATTTTACCAAACGCTGTAACTGTTCAGCCACAAGGAAGTGGGTCGCAGAGGACACAGATACTCACGAATCTGCGAAATCTGTAGATGTTCCTCTGCGTAATCTACGGTTTCTTCTTGCTGAGGCTGAATAGTGGCGATTTTGCTACCCTGCGGGGATTTTTGGAGCGCCGGGTTTGCGGTATGATTGCCTGTGCGCGGGCTTTCGGGCGCGTACTGTTCACCTGCAAGGAGATAGACCACGGATAGCGCTGATTTTTAGAGGTCGCCAAGGTCGCCAAGATGACGCCAAGATCGCCAAGAGTGAGGGAGAGGGTGGGCTTTTTAGGGTTTTTCGCCCAATCTGTGCTAATCTGTGGATGTCTTTCTGCGTAATCTGCGGTTTCTCCTTACCGAGGCTGAACAGTTGCTCGGCCCCGCGAGTTCCCCAAGGAGGTGTGCACGATGCATATTTTGGTGACCAACGACGACGGCGTGCAAGCCCCCGGTCTGCTGGCCTTGGTGCAGGCGCTGCGCGGCATTCCGGCGGTTGAGGTAAGCGTGTTGGCGCCGCACAAAAATTGGTCGGTGACCGGCCACAGCAAAACGTTAGACCGCCCTCTGCGGGTGTGGCCGGTGCGCCTGGCCGACGGCACCCCGGCCTGGGCCAGCGATGGCGGGCCTGCGGATTGTGTGGCCCTGGCCGTGCTGGGGGTAATCGAAGCGCGGCTCGACTTGGTGGTTTCGGGCATCAACCCCCACGGGAATTTGGGCCACGACGTCACCTATTCGGGCACGGTGGCCGCGGCGATGGAGGCGGTGCTGGCGGGGGTGCCGGGCATTGCGGTGTCGCTGGAAGGAAAGGAGCGCCTGCGGTCGGTGGATGATTACCGCGCCGCCGCGGCGGTGGCAAGGGCCATCGCGGGCCGGGCGCTGGCGCGCGGCTTGCCGGAAGGGGTCTTCCTCAACGTCAACGTGCCCCACCGCCCGGCCGAAGGCCTGCGGGGCGTGCAACTCACCCGTTTGGGCCGGCGCATCTATCGGGATCGGCTGGTGCGCCGTGAGGACCCGTGGGGCCGCCCCTACTATTGGATCGGCGGGGAGCGGCCTACGGGCGTCCCGGAACCAGGCACCGACATTGGCGCGCTGGCCGAGGGTTGGGTTTCCGTCACCCCCTTGCACATGGATTTGACCGCAGCCCAGGCGTTGGAGGCGCTCGCCGACCTGGCGCAAGAAGGCGATTTGGGCAATTGGCGCGAAATTCCTTGACAGGGGAGGGGAAGCGCGTATAATAGCGCACGCAAACACAACGCAGGGTTTCGCCGCATGGTGCGGCAGACCCGTGACAACCAAACAACGGCGCAACAGCGCCAGAGACCAGGGCGCAAAGCCTGTTCGGTCTGGCGGCCGATGTCGGGAAAAAGACATCGGTTGTTGTTGTCTCCCAAAACCTTGACAGAGCGGTGCTTGCGGTGTAAAATCAGGCTCGCTCAAAAACAAGGGCACCTTAACAACTGAAGAGTGACAGGAAGCAGACAACCTGTCGATTCTGGAAAGTTTTCTCAGGATGAACTTCCGTATAAACCAACGCTGAAAAGCGAAAGTTTCTTGCGGAGAGTTTGATCCTGGCTCAGGGTGAACGCTAGCGGTGCGCCTAATACATGCAAGTCGAGCGAAGAGGACAGCGGGTAGCAATACTTGCTGGGCTCTTAGCGGCGAACGGGCGAGTAACGCGTGGATGACCTGCCCCGAAGAGAGGGATAACAAGCCGAAAGGCTTGCTAATACCTCATGTGCTCCCGGAGGTTAGAGGCTTCGGGAGTAAAGGGTTCCGGTTCCCGAAAGGGGCCGGCGCCGCTTCGGGAGGGGTCCGCGTCCCATCAGGTAGTTGGTAGGGTAACGGCCTACCAAGCCTATGACGGGTAGGGGGCCTGAGAGGGTGGCCCCCCGCATTGGCACTGAAACACGGGCCAGACACCTACGGGTGGCAGCAGTAGGGAATCTTGCGCAATGGGCGAAAGCCTGACGCAGCGACACCGCGTGCGGGATGAAGGCCTTCGGGTTGTAAACCGCTTTTCGGGAGGATGAGGAAGGACAGTACTCCCGGAATAAGTCTCGGCTAACTACGTGCCAGCAGCCGCGGTAACACGTAGGAGGCGAGCGTTACCCGGATTTACTGGGCGTAAAGCGCGTGCAGGCGGCTTGGCAAGTTGGGCGTGAAAGCTCCCGGCTCAACCGGGAGAGGACGTCCAAAACTGCCAGGCTAGAGGACGGTAGAGGGAGGTGGAATTCCCGGTGTAGCGGTGAAATGCGTAGATATCGGGAGGAACACCAGTGGCGAAGGCGGCCTCCTGGGCCGTTCCTGACGCTCAGACGCGAAAGCCAGGGGAGCGAACGGGATTAGATACCCCGGTAGTCCTGGCTGTAAACGATGTGGACTAAGCGTTGGTGGGGTCAAACCCATCAGTGCTGGAGCTAACGCGTTAAGTCCACCGCCTGGGGACTACGGCCGCAAGGCTAAAACTCAAAGGAATTGGCGGGGGCCCGCACAAGCAGCGGAGCGTGTGGTTTAATTCGATGCTACACGAAGAACCTTACCCGGGCTTGACATGCTGGTGGTAGGGACCCGAAAGGTGACCGACCCTTCGGGGAGCCAGCACAGGTGCTGCATGGCTGTCGTCAGCTCGTGCCGTGAGGTGTCCGGTTAAGTCCGGTAACGAGCGCAACCCCCGCCCTGTGTTACATGTGTCACAGGGGACTGCCGGTGTCAAGCCGGAGGAAGGCGGGGATGACGTCAAGTCAGCATGGCCTTTATGTCCGGGGCTACACACACGCTACAATGGCCGGGACAATGGGTAGCAAAACCGCGAGGTGGAGCCAATCCTCAAACCCGGTCTCAGTTCGGATTGGAGGCTGCAACTCGCCTCCATGAAGCCGGAGTTGCTAGTAACCGCGCGTCAGCAATAGTGCGGTGAATACGTTCCCGGGCCTTGCACACACCGCCCGTCACGTCATGGGAGCTGGCAACACCTGAAGTCGGTAGCCTAACCCGAAAGGGAGGGCGCCGCCGAGGGTGGGGCTGGTGACTGGGACGAAGTCGTAACAAGGTAGGTGTACCGGAAGGTGCGCCTGGATCACCTCCTTTCTATGGATACCACGGCGCCGAGGCTTGCCTCGGTGGCCGAAAAAGCCCCGACGTGTGCTGGGGCGACAGAATCGGCAGGCGCTTCCTGTCACTCTTCAGTTGTTGAGGGCTGCCCGCCCTGTGGGCCTGTAGCTCAGCAGGTTAGAGCACTGTGCTGATAACGCAGGGGTCACTGGTTCGAGTCCAGTCAGGCCCACCTCTTCGAAAGGCTTTGGGGATGTAGCTCAGTTGGGAGAGCATCGCCTTTGCAAGGCGAGGGTCACGGGTTCGAGTCCCGTCATCTCCACTCCATCTCCCGCTGGCTACCGACGGAGGTTCGGATTGACGCAGAAAGCGCAGTAATTCCGGCAGATGAAAGGTTCGTCGTGCAGGGTGCGGCCCGGCGATGAGCCGGGCTGGTTTGTCTGAGCGCAGTACTTTGAAAAACGGGTAAACGTTGGTCTTCGGTCGGTGGGGCTTACCTGCGTGGTAAACCTCAGCGACCGGCGGACAACGCCGGCAGTGGCGGCACCTTAACAAGTGAATAGGTCGTAAGCAAGAAAATAGAAATCTTTTTGTCGTAGCGTATAGTGCATCAAGCGAAGAAGATCTGGTTCTCCGCATCACGGGCAAGCTACTAAGGGCTTGCGGTGGATGCCTAGGCGCCAAGAGCCGATGAAGGACGCGGCACACTGCGATAAGCCTCGGGGAGGCGTGTGCAGCCTTTGATCCGGGGATTTCCGAATGGGGAAACCCGCCATGGCAAACCCATGGCACCCCTGGCTGAACCCATAGGCCAGGTGGAGGGAACCCGGGGAACTGAAACATCTTAGTACCCGGAGGAAGAGAGATCATTCCCTTAGTAGTGGCGAGCGAACGGGGAAAAGCCCAAACCTGCATGACTTAGTGGCTGGCAGGCCTATGTCATGCAGGGGTTGTAGGCCCTGCCAGGAGGAACTGCCAGTCCTCCAGGGAGTTACAAATCGGCCCGTTAGCCGAAGCGGTCTGGAAAGGCCCGTCCAAAGAGGGTGATAGCCCCGTAGGCGAAAACGGAGCCGACTCCCGGCAGTGAGCCTGAGTACCGTCGGGCACGCTAATCCGGCGGGAAGCAGGGAAGTCCACTTCCCAAGGCTAAATACTCTTGGCGACCGATAGTGCACAAGTACCGTGAGGGAAAGGTGAAAAGCACCCCTGTGAGGGGAGTGAAATAGAACCTGAAACCGCAAGCCTACAAGCAGTCGGAGGGCTAATAGCGTGTCGGTGTCCCCGGGAAACCGGGTGATGCGGCGCTATGCCTGACGGCGTGCCTTTTGGAGAATGAGCCTGCGAGTTAATCTCAGTGGCGAGGCTAAGGGAGTGACACCCGGAGCCGTAGCGAAAGCGAGTCTGAATAGGGCGTTCAGTCGCTGGGATTAGGCACGAAACCAGGTGAGCTAACCATGGGCAGGGTGAAGGCGGGGTAAAACCCGCTGGAGGCCCGAACCGGTGTCCGTTGCAAAGGGCTCGGATGACCTGTGGTTAGAGGTGATATGCCAAACGAACCTGGAGATAGCTTGTTCTCCCCGAAATAGCTTTAGGGCTAGCGTCACGTGTTCAGTACCGGAGGTAGAGCACTGGATGGGCTAGGGGGCTCACCGCTTACCGAACCCAACCAAACTCCGAATGCCGGTACTCCAGAGCGTGGCAGTCGGACTACGGGAGATGAGTTTCGTGGTCGAGAGGGAAAGAGCCCAGACCATCGGCTAAGGTCCCTAAGTCCAGGCTAAGTGGGAAACGAGGTGGGGCTGCTGAGACAACCAGGAGGTTGGCTTAGAAGCAGCCATCCTTTAAAGAGTGCGTAACAGCTCACTGGTCAAGTGGCCCTGCGCGGAAAATGTAACGGGGCTTAAGCCTGGCACCGAAGCCATGGGTCTCCGTCGCCTGCGGGCGGCGGGGGCGGTAGGGGAGCGTTCTGCGGGCGTCGAAGCCGTACCGTGAGGAGCGGTGGAGCGCGCAGAAGTGAGAATGCAGGCACGAGTAGCGTACAAACGCGTGAGAACCGCGTTCGCCGAAAGTCCAAGGTTTCCGACGGCAGGTCAATCCGCGTCGGGTTAGGCGGGCCTTAGCCGAGGCCGAAAGGCGTAGGCGATGGACAGCCGGTCAACATTCCGGCCCCGCCTGGGTGTAGCGATGGGGGGACGCGGCGAGGTAAGCCAGCCGGCGATTGGTCGTGCCGGTGCCAAGCGCGTAGGCGTTGAGGCCCGTAGGTAAATCCGCGGGCTGAGTCGAGGCGTGACGGCGAGCCCTTGAGGCATAAGTGGCCCAGCCTTGCCGCCGAGAAAAGCCTCTAAGCGTCAAAACCCAGGCGCCCGTACCGCAAACCGACACTGGTGGACGGGTAGAGCATACCAAGGCGAACGGGAGAACCCTCGTTAAGGAACTCGGCAAAATGGCCCCGTAACTTCGGGAGAAGGGGCGCCCCATTAGGGTGAAGGCCCTCGCGGCTGGAGCCCGAAGGGGCCGCAGTGAAATGGCTCTGGGGACTGTTTAACAAAAACACAGGTCTCTGCGAAACCGTAAGGTGACGTATAGGGGCTGAAGCCTGCCCAGTGCCGGAAGGTTAAGGGGAGGGGTTAGCCGCAAGGCGAAGCTCCGAACCGAAGCCCCGGTGAACGGCGGCCGTAACTATAACGGTCCTAAGGTAGCGAAATTCCTTGTCGGGTAAGTACAAACTTGCCCCACTACCCCGTGAGGGATAGTGAAAAACCGGCTCATATCGGGGAAGCCCTCCTGCTTCGGCAGTGGGTAATCCCGAGGGAAGTCCCATCAGGGACCCCGTAACGACTGATCCGAAAGGTGAGGTGCGCCTGCTTCCTCGAAACTATAGGCGCACAAGACGCCGGTTCCTCGCCCCTGCGTAGCAGGAGGCGAGCGCCCATGGAGGCTTTCTGTGGCTGAGGAAAGGTTAGACCCCTGGTACGTGACAGGGTTGGTGGAAGGCGAAGGTTGTTTCTCGGTCTCGTTCTCTTTCCGTAAAAAACTGAAAGTGGGCATTGAGACCCGGCCTTCCTTCTCCATCTCCCTGACTCGGAGGGATTTGCCCATTCTGCAAAAAGTGCGCGAATTTTTCGGGTGCGGCGGCATCCGCTACTCTCGCACCGACCGGACTTACAAATACGAAGTGCGCTCGGTGAGAGACTTGGAGAAAAAAGTCTTGCCGCACTTCGCAAAATACCCCCTGCAAGGGAGTAAAAAAGCGGATTACGAAAAATTCGTGACCATCTGCAGAATGGTGCGAGCCAACCTCCACATGAACCGGGGGCGCCTGCGAGAAATCATAGAACTCGCTTACCAGATGAACCCAGCGGGTAAGCGACGCCACAAAAAGGAAGACCTCCTAAAGGTGCTCGGCGAGGAAATGGTATAGTCTACCCCCTCTGGAAACAGAGGACGAGGTGAAGTTCCGACCCGCACGAAAGGCTTAACCACCGGAGCACTGTCTCAACGAGGGACCCGGCGAAACTGCACTGTGCGTGAAGATGCGCACTACCCGCAGCAGGACAAAAAGACCCCGTGGAGCTTTACTGCAGCTTGGCATTGAGCTTGGGCATAGCCTGTGTAGGATAGGTGGGAGGCTGAGAAGCCGGGGCGCCAGCCTCGGTGGAGCCGCCGGTGAAATACCACCCTGGCTATGTCTAGGCCCTAACCCCGCGCCGTTAGCCGGGCGGGGGACCGTGCCAGGTGGGCAGTTTGACTGGGGCGGTCGCCTCAATGTGGGGCGCCTTGGCGGTAACGCCAAGGGCAAACTCGGCTGTATGCTGGAAACTCCGTCCCCTAACCGCTTTTCTCCTCCGGAAAGCGGCGAAGGGGTGCAGTATCCGACGCTACCTGCAAAGGTGAAAATGCGTTCGGTGCGGACAACCAGCAGGGAAGTCTTCGTGACCCCTCAACGACTGCACGCCGAGCATCCCTGGAATGCAAGGCCCCCAGGGATGGTGATACAGTCTGAACTTCCAGGCGACTGGAAGCCGGAAAATCCGGGGTCCAACCGTGGGAGTAAATCGTGAGAAGCAAGACGTTGGAAGCGTATAAGCGAGGCTTGAAACTCACCGCAGAACAGCGAGAAGTGCTTGTCGGTCTGTTGCTGGGCGATGGCCATCTGGAAACTCAGAACGGTGGCCGTACTTACCGGCTCAAGATCGAGCAAAGCGAGAAACATAAGGCTTATGTGTATCATCTCTACCGGCTGTTCTCCGAGTGGGTCAGGACACCGCCGCAACCCAAAGTTGTCAGAAGCGGCGGCCACGAAAGTACGAACTGGTGGTTCCAGACTTTGAGTCATGGAGCCTTCCGGTTCTACGCGCAGCAGTTTTACAAAGATGGGCAAAAGCATGTGCCTCGCTTGATCCACCGCTGGTTGAGTGCACGGGCGCTGGCCTACTGGTTCATGGATGATGGCTCTATCAAATCCAGGCAATCCAGAGGCGTCATTTTCAACACGCAGGGCTTTACACTGCCAGAAGTGGAACGCCTCTGCCGAGTGTTGGAAAGCAACTTTGGGTTGCAGGCCAGCCCGAGGAAACAGCGCTCAGGCTATCAGATTTACATTTCCGGTAAATCACACGAAGCGTTCAAGGCAGTGGTAGAACCCTACCTGATACCGGAAATGCGATACAAACTCCCATGAAGTTGGGCTAACACAATTGCCTAAAAGGTAACGGAGGCGCCCAAAGGTTCCCTCAGGGTGAATGGAAACCACCCGCAGAGTGTAAAGGCACAAGGGAGCTTGACTGCAAGGCCAACGCGCCGAGCAGGGACGAAAGTCGGGCTTAGTGATCCCACGGTACCGTGTGGAAGGGCCGTGGCTTAACGGACAAAAGCTACCCCGGGGATAACAGGCTAGTGAGGCCCAAGAGTTCACATCGACGGCCTCGCTCGGCACCTCGATGTCGGCTCGTCGCATCCTGGGGCTGGACAAGGTCCCAAGGGTTGGGCTGTTCGCCCATTAAAGCGGCACGCGAGCTGGGTTCAGACCGTCGTGAGACAGGTCGGTCTCTATCCGCTGTGGGCGTAAGGGACTTGAGGGGAGCTGCCCCTAGTACGAGAGGACCGGGGTGGACGGACCTCTGGTGTGCCAGTTGTCGCGCCAGCGGCATCGCTGGGTAGCCACGTCCGGCAAGGATAACCGCTGAAAGCATCTAAGCGGGAAGCCTGCCCCAAGATAAGGTCCCTCACCGGGTTAACCGGGTAAGGCCGCAGGAAGACGACCTGCTTGATAGGCGGCAAGTGTAAGCGCAGCAATGCGTTCAGCTTAGCCGTACTAATGGCCGAGGGCTTGTCCCGTGATGCGGAGAACCAGGCATTCTTCGCTCTGAGCACCGCGCACGACAGAGAGTATTTCTACAGCACGACCTATTCACACCGCCACCTGCACTTTTCCACATCCTTTTTGTGAATAAACCCTCTTGGTGACTTTAGCGGCGGGGGTACACCCGGCCACATCCCGAACCCGGCAGTTAAGCCCGCCAGCGCCGATGGTACTTGGGGGGCGACCCCCTGGGAGAGTAGGTCGTCGCCAAGAGGGTTTTTCGTTTTACCCAATTCCGCCCGCTTACCGCCGGTTGACAAATTTTGGCCGCGCGGTATAATGTGGGCGCTCCGTTTGTGGCCCATTAGCTCAATTGGAAGAGCAGGGGACTCTTAATCCCTTGGTTGCAGGTTCGAGTCCTGCATGGGTCACCTTGCCCCTCGCACAAGCGAGGGGCTTTTTTGTTTTATTGTGGGAATGGGGAATTGAGGAATTGAGGAATTGAGGTATTGGGGTAATGATTGGACTTTAGACGACGCGCCCCATACGCCGATCCTTGCGAGGGCGCTGTAGCCGCCAAAGTAGCCTCCTAACCGATAAAAATGGGGGCTGCTTCGCCCCTTTTGGGGTTGCAATGACACCATCACAAACTTTTTCGGATAGATTCTAAGCCAAGCAGGGCATCCACTGCGCGGATGCCCTGCCAATGGTTTGCGCAACTTAACTTTACGGAGGCTACGGCAGCCCAAATGCCTTTACTAAGAAGGCCGCCATTTCTGCCCGCGAGACCGGCTTTCCGGGCCTGTAAGTGCCGTCGGGATACCCGGAAGTAATCTCCTCCGTTGCCAGTTCTTCAATCCAATCTTTGGCCCAGTAGTCATCCGGCACGTCGGTGAAGCGCGAATGTTCTACCGAGGGCGGGCTGTAATCTCCGCCGTGGATAGCCTTTAGCAGGAATACAGCCATTTCTGCGCGAGTAACCGGGTTGTTCGGTCGGTAACTTCCGTCAGGATAGCCCTGGGTGATTCCTGCGGCTTTGAGAGCCTCAATCCAATCTTTAGCCCATGAGTTGGCCGTGTCGGTGAACGTGGCCTCTGCGGCCGGGGGCGTGTATTCATCGGGATAGTGCATCGCTCTCAGCAGCAAGACGGCGATTTGTGCTCTTGTGGTATCGGCGGATGGGCAAAATTGCAGCGGGTCGGTGGCGCAGCCGCTGGTGATGCCGTCGTTATAGATGCGGTTGATGTAATCTACCGCCCAGAAGTCGTCGGGAACGTCGGAGAAAACGTTGCTCACCGGTGTGGGGGTGACTGCGGGCGTTGGAGTGGGCGAGGGAGGGGT
>JALUBW010000134.1 GCA_027044735.1 Anaerolineales bacterium | reverse complement strand
ATCACTGCTGTCATGGTCGGCGCGGGGAGCCGAGGCTACTTTGCCTACGGCCCCTACGCGCTGGAACACCCCGACGAACTGCGCTTCGTCGCGGTAGCCGAACCCAACCCCGCCCGCCGCGAACGCTTCGCGCGGGCGCACCGCATCCCTAAAAACCGCCAGTTCGCCTCGTGGGAAGAACTCATCGCCGCCGGGCAACTGGCCGACACCTTCTTCAACATGACCATGGACCAGGAGCACTACCCTTCCACCATCGCCGCGCTGGAAACCGGCTACGACGTGCTGCTGGAAAAGCCCATGGCGCACCGGCTGGAATACAACGTTGCGCTGGTGCAAGCCGCGGAGCGCACGGGGCGGCTGCTCCAGGTGTGCCACGTGTTGCGCTACACGCCCTTCTTTTCCACCCTGCACGACATCATCACTTCAGGCCGATTGGGCGACATCATCACCGTGGAACATCGGGAAAACGTGGTCTACTGGCACATGGCGCACAGTTTCGTGCGCGGCAACTGGCGCAATGTGGAAACGTCCGCGCCCATGATTCTGGCCAAATGCTGCCACGACTTTGACATCCTCTACTGGAACTTAGGCGAGCGGGTGAAACGATTGAGTTCGGTAGGCTCCCTCATCCACTTCCGCGCCGAAAACGCGCCCCCCGGCGCGCCCGACCGCTGCACCGATGGCTGCCCCGTGGCCGAGCAATGCCCCTACGACGCCCGCCGCATTTACCTGAACATGAACAACACCATGTGGCCGGTCAGCGCCATCACCGAGGATTTGAGTTACGAAGGCCGCCTCAAAGCCTTGCAAGAAGGCCCTTACGGCCGCTGCGTGTACAAATGCGACAACGATGTGGTAGACCACCAAATCGTCAACATGGAATTTGAAAGCGGCACCTCGGTGGCTCTGGTGATGCACGGCCACTCGCACGAAGAAGCCCGCACCATGCGTTACGACGGCACCCGCGCCACCCTGCGCGCCAAATTCAACTACCTGAGCGGCAGCATTGAAATTTGGGATCACGTCACCAACCGCCGCACCGACGTGGACATCCCACCAGCGGAAAGCGGGCACGGCGGCGGCGATTTTGGCGTGGTGCGCGCCTTTTTGCAGGCCGTGCGCGGCGAAAAGCCCCCGCTGACCACCGCCCGCGAAGCCTTGGAAAGCCACCTGATGGCCTTTGCGGCGGAAGAAGCGCGGCTCCAGCACAAAATCGTTGACATGGACGAATTTCGCCAGCGCGCAGAGGCCAGCACCCAGCCCTAAAACCTCATGAGCACCATCGTAGCCAAACAAACCCTCATCCAACAATACGCCGCGCAGGCCATCGGCCAGACCTTCACCGCCGTGAGCCTCCACATCTACCAGCAGGGGCAACCGCCCCTGACCTGGGCCGGCGGCCAGGTGAACCCCGAAGCCGGGGCCTGGCCGGTCACCGGCGAGGCGGTTTTTGATTTGGCCTCCCTGACCAAACTGTTCGTCACCACGGCCTTGTTGCGCCTGCTGGCGGCCCAAAACCTGAGCGTAGACGAAAAAATCGCTGCTTTTTTGCCGGAATTTAGCGGCCCGCGGCCCTTAGCCCCTTACGAAGACCCGTTGCACCCGGGGCAGATGATCACCATCCAAAAGGAAGGCGGCCCGATAGATGCAGGCGCCATCACCCTCCGCCAAGTGCTTTCGCACAGCGCGGGGCTGCCCGCGTGGCGGCCGCTTTACCGGATGCCCGCCGACCAACGACGCGAGGCTGTGCTACACACCGCGCTGGCCTACTTCCCCGGCCGCCGGGTGGTGTATTCGGACATCGGCTTCATCCTGCTGGGCTGGGTGGTTGAAGCCCTGAGCGGGCAACCCTTGGCCGACGCGCTGCGCACCTGGGTGACGGAACCTTTGGGGCTGCCGTCGGTGCACTACCGCGCCGCGCAGCCGCCTCCCCCGGCGGTGCAGCAGGGCACCGCGGCTACCGAAGTGTGCCCTTGGCGGGGGCGGCGCATTTGGGGCGAAGTGCACGACGAAAACGCGTGGTCATTGGGGGGCGTTTCGGGGCACGCGGGCTTGTTTGCTACCGCAGCCGATGTGGCCGGTTTGGGGCAAGCGTGGCTTGAAGCCCTGCAAGGCCATCCCAAGCACCGCTCGTGGGCGGCGCTCGCCCGCGAAGCCGTGCGCCTTCAAGCGCAAGAAGGCGACACCCGCCGGGGCCTCGGCTGGGCGCTGTGGTCGTCGGCCCCCACAAGCATCAGCCGTCCCCTCAGCCCTTCGTCTTTCGGGCACACTGGCTTTACCGGCACGTCGCTCTACGTTGACCCGGCACGGGGGTTAGTGGTGGCCGCGCTCACCAATCGGGTGTACTTTGGCCGCGCCCCCGAACCCATCCGCAGTTGGCGGCAAGGGCTTCACGCCCTGCTGGCCGGGCTGTTTCCCCTTCAGGAGGGTGCGGCATGAAAGTGGTTGGGCTGATGTCGGGCACGTCGGCCGACGGCACCGACGTGGCTATCGTGACCTTGGAAGGTCGCCCTCCCGCCTTGCGCTGGCGCCTTGAGCACGCCACTACCGTGCCCCACCCCGCGGCGTTGCGCGAGGCCATTTTGGCTGCCATGCAGCCGAGCACCGGCACGGTGGATTTTCTGTGCACGCTCAACTTTGCCTTGGGCGAAGCCTTTGCTGCCGCGGCGCAAACCGCTTTGCAGGAAGCGGGCTTGCGCCCGCAAGACATTGACCTGATCGGCTCCCACGGCCAAACCGTGTGGCACGCGCCCCAAGGCCAGCCTCCGGCCACCCTCCAACTCGGCGAAGCCGCGGTCATCGCCGAACGGTTGGGCGTGCCCGTGGTCAGCAACTTCCGCGCCCGCGACATGGCCGCAGGAGGGCAAGGCGCGCCTTTGGTGGCTTATGTGGACACACTGCTGCTGACCTCCGAAGGGCACTACCGCGCCGCGCAAAACATCGGCGGCATGGGCAACGTTACCTTCCTGCCGCCCCCTGCTTCGCCTCACCGCCCCTTTGCCTTTGATACCGGCCCCGGCAACGCGCTCATTGACTTAGCCGTCAGCCGGGCAACCCACGGGCGGCAACATTACGACACCGGAGGCCGCTGGGCCGCCCGAGGCCGGGTGGACGACGCGCTGCTACGCCGCTTGCTGGCTCACCCCTTCCTCGCCCAAGCGCCCCCCAAGACCACCGGGCGAGAAATGTTCGGCGAGGCGTTTCTTGATGCCATCTGGCCGCAGAACATGGCCGCCGAAGACCTAATCGCCACCCTTACCGCTTTTACCGCCCAAAGCATCGCGCAGGCGTACCGGCGCTTTTTGCCGGTCTTCCCGCACGAGGTGATCGTCAGCGGCGGTGGCGTCCACAACCCGGTGCTCATGGCGCATTTGGAAGACGCGCTGCGGCCTGCGCGCGTGCTCCCTTCGGATGCGTTGGGGCTGCCTGCCGACGCCAAAGAGGCCATCGCCTTTGCCGTGCTGGCCTACGAAACGTGGCACGGTCGGCCGGGCAAC
>JALUBW010000133.1 GCA_027044735.1 Anaerolineales bacterium | reverse complement strand
CCTCAGCGCAGCGATAAACTCCGCACCATGCAAATACACAGCGCGAAAATATCTCATCATTGTGCCGCTGTGATAGATGTCTACGCTTACGTTCCCCCTTGGCGCGAGCGCTTTTACCCTGAAAAACCACCACCACTTTTGAAGGTGGTACTCATTCTCGTAAAAAAGACTTTCGCTGTAGGTGGCCAATGCCTCATCCAGCCACGGCTCAAGTGCAGGGTCGTTGCCCACTTTGTCGTACCACCACTGGTGGGCTGTTTCGTGCACTGCCAAGGCGATGAGGTTGTCTTTGACCGTGCCGTTCCAGCGGGAATAGTAGTTTTCTGAAAGCAGCACAGCGCCGCTAAACTCCATCCCATCTGAAACCGGCGCCTCGGCCACCGTAAATGTGGCGCGCCCGTAATCAATCCCGAACAATTTGCCGTAAAGCAAAAGCGCCTTAGCAACATTGTAGGCCACTGCTTCGGCGGCCGGCTTTTGCTCCGGCAGGGCATAAACCAAAACTTTTGTCTTGCCCGCTTGCTGCTCCGTTTTTTGCCATTTGGCGCTTATGAGGACAGCACACGAGCGGGCGTTCGTGAATTTGCCTACCCAGCGCCCGTTTTTGAACCTGAGCGGAATGCTCCCCACTGCTATTGCCCCGGCCGGAGCGTCTTTTATTTTTAGGCTAACGGTGAAATCGGACGGTTCTTGCGCCACGTGCTCGCCGTATGGCAAGTAAGGGTGCCAAAGCCAGCCCTTGCTTGTGCGGGGCACAACCGCCGGATACCACCACAGCAGGTTGATTTGCTCGCCCGTGTAGTAAAAGATTCCCATGCGCGCCTTGAGCGGGATCCTCCAGCGGTAAGTTAGGCGCACGGTTGTGGTTGAATTGGGCGGCAGTGGCTTGGGCAGGGGCAAAATCAGCCGCGTATCGCTCAGTGAAGGGGAAACTTTTTTGCCGTCAACCACGGCAGATTGCAAAACAAATCCCCCGCCGTGGTTTGGTTCTACGTCAAAGACCAGTTTTTTGAGGGTCGCCGCGCTGCGGTTGGGGTATTGGAGGGTTTCTTCTATCTTGATGGTGTGCGCGTAAAAGTCCAATTCCCCGTTGAGGGAATAGCGAGGGCGCAGCAGAGGCCGCGGCGTCGGCGTCGGAGTAGGGACGGTGGGCGTCGGGCTGGGGGTTTGTGTTGGCGTTGCAGTGGGGATGAATGTGGCCGTAGGCGTGAACGGCCGAAACGCCGTTGGGCTGTGAGTGGGGGTGGGAGTTAGCGTTGCTGGCATGATGGGGACGGCGTGAGGCGCACAGCCCGCGCTCAACAGCCACAGTACCACAATCGCCGCTATGGTGAACTTTTTCACGAAAATCCCCTTTGCCTCGTAGGCTGGTTCCTTTGCCTATGTTTTTATTGCTTCGCTAAATTGGGCAATCTCTGCGAGCAAGGCAAAGGCTTCGGCGGCACCTTCTTTTATCACTCCAAGCAGTTCCCAATCTACCTTGAGTTCGGGGTTTGAACGGCCTTCGCGCTCCATCAGTTTTTCGGCAGTGCTTATCATGCCCAAAGCGTTCTGCAGGTCGTGTTTGAAGCGGCGGATTTCTTCAAAATATCGTTTTCGCTCTTCTTCGGGTCTGCTGTTTATCAGCGCGGCAAGTTCTTCCCACACCGGGTTGGGTTCAGCCTTCATTGCTTTTCTCCTCCACGGTAGGGTTTTCACCGGCTTCGGCTGGCGGTTTGGCATTGCCGCGCTCGCGCAGGTGTGGGAATAGAATGACTTCACGGATACTTCGCTTATCGGTGAAAATCATGGTCAGGCGGTCAATACCCATGCCAAAACCGCCATTGGGGGGCATGCCGTAGCGCATGGCGCGCAGGTAATCTTCGTCAATCGGATGCCGTTCCTCATCATCGGCGGCGTAGGTGCGCCCCATTTCCAAAAAGCGCGCTTCTTGGTCTAAGGGGTCGTTCAACTCGGTGAAGGCGTTGCAAAGTTCCATGCCGCCGATAAAGCCCTCAAACCGCTCCACCATTGTGGGGTCGCCGGGCATGGCTTTGGCAAGCGGGGAAATGTCGCGGGGGTAGTTGTAGAGGAATGTCGGCTGGATGAAGTTGGGCTCAAGGTAATCGGAGACGAGTTGGTCAATCAGTTTGCCGCGCGAAGCATTTGGCTTCGGTTCAATGCCTTTTTCCTTCATCGCGGCGGCAAGTTCTTCGGCGGTGGGGCAATCTTTGATGTCAATACCCACGGCGTCAATCAACCCTTGCCGCAATTCCACGCGCCGCCACGGTGGGTTGAGGTCAATTTCATGCCCTTGCCAAGTGAGCGTGCGCTTGCCGAGCACGCGGTCGGCAACGAAGGCTATCATTTCCTCGGCAAATTCCATCACTTTGAAGTAGTCAGCATAAGCCCAGTAGAACTCTAACTGCGTAAATTCGGGGTTGTGCTTGAAGGAGATGCCTTCGTTGCGGAAATCCCTACCGATTTCGTAAACCTTTTCGTACATGCCGACGAGCAGGCGTTTGAGGTAGAGTTCAAACGAAATGCGGAGGTAGAGTTTCTGTTTGAGTTGGTTGTGGTAGGTGATGAATGGGCGCGCCGCCGCGCCTCCGTAAATTGGCTGGAGGATGGGGGTTTCCACTTCTAAAAAGCCGTGGTCGTCCAAAAAATCGCGCAGGGCGCGCACGATTTTGGCGCGGGTGCGGAAAATTTCGCGCACTTCGGGGTTGACGGCGAGGTCGGCGTAGCGCTGGCGGTAGCGGGTTTCGGGGTCGGCAAGGACGGCGTGGCGCACCACTTTGCCGTCCACCACTTCATCCTTCGCCGGCGGGAGGGGTGTTATGGCCTTAGCGAGCATCTTGAAATCCTCAACCCGCACGGTGATTTCGCCGCTGTGGGTGCGGAAAAGCACGCCCGTGGCTTGGATGAAGTCGCCGAGGTCAAAGAATTTGTTGAAAAGTTTGAGCCTATCCTTGCCAATGTCGTTGGCGCGCAGGAAAAGTTGAATGCGCTCTGTGGCGTCTTCAATGTGAGCGAAGGTGATTTTGCCCATAGGGCGCATAGAGCGCAGGCGACCGGCCACCGTGACGCGCGGTCCGGTTTCCTCGCCCGCCTGCTCCGAAGTCAAAAAGGCGGCTTTAGCCTCTTCGGCGGTGTGGGTGCGCTCGGCGCGATTGGGGTAGGGCTCAATTCCCATTTCGCGCAAGTGCTCAAGTTTTTCCAGACGCACTTTTTCCAACGGGGTAAGTTCGGTCGGCATGGCATTCCTCGGTTTTAGGTTTTGGTTTGGGATTATAACATTGAGACAACTACTGGTGGAGGAAAATCACAGATTGCGCGTTGAAGTTCGTGAGTCGTTGTGTCGTAAAGGCGTTACGTTGGGCGTTGTCGGGTGGTTCTCCCCCAAATTGGAGAAAAACACGGAGGACACGGAAAGGCCACAGAAAAGAATTCTGTGTTCTCTGTAAACTTCTGTGTTTTCTGTGCGAATCTGGGTCAATCGGTGGATAGTAACGCCAAGGGCGCCAAG
>JALUBW010000132.1 GCA_027044735.1 Anaerolineales bacterium | reverse complement strand
CCTCTGCGTTTTCATCCACCGATTGACACAGATTTGCACCGATTGGATAGTTGAAACCACAGAAAACACAGAAACTTACAGAGAACACAGAAATTGTTTTTTCTTGGCGTCCTCTATGTCCTTGGCGTCCTCTATGTCCTTGGCGCCCTTGGCGTCATCTTGGCGCCCTTGGCGTTAACTTCTTTGCGCTCTTTGCCTCCTCTGCGTCTCTGCGTTACCCTTGGCGTCCTTGGCGACCTCATCCACTGTCATCCGCGCCCAATTTTCCCAATCAGGAGGTATCCCATGCCTGTGCTGGAAGCCCACAACCTGCAAAAGACCTACCGCAGCGACGGCGTCGCCGTGCCAGCGTTGCGCGGCGTTGACCTGAGCGTGGAGCCCGGGGAGTTCGTGGCCGTGATGGGCCCTTCGGGCTGCGGCAAGTCCACCCTGTTGCACCTGCTGGCCGGGCTGGATAGCCCCACCGAGGGCGAGGTGCTGCTGGACGGTCATCGGCTGAACGACTTGAACGAGTCCCAGCGCGCCGTCCTGCGCCGCCGCACTGTGGGGTTCGTGTTTCAGGCTTACAACCTGATCCCCAACCTCACCGTGGCCGACAACGTGGATTTGCCCGGCCTGCTCGCCGGACGCCCCGCAGCCGAAGTGGCCGCGCGCCGCGCCGAACTGCTCGCCACCTTGGGCCTGGCCGACAAGGCAGACGCCTTCCCCAGCCAACTTTCGGGCGGGCAGCAGCAGCGCGTCGCCATCGCCCGCGCGCTCATCAACACCCCCACCGTCCTACTCGCCGATGAGCCCACGGGCAACCTGGATTCCCGCAGCGGCAACGAGGTGCTGGCGCTCTTCCGCCGCTTCAACGCTGAAGGCCAGACCATCTTGCTGGTGACCCACGACCCCAAAGTCGCCAGTTTCGCCCGGCGGGTGATTTTCATGCGCGATGGCCGCTTCGTCTCCGAAATGCACACCGCGGGCGGCGGCGACCCCGCGCAGGTCATCGCCAAACTGGTGGAGGTGGAACGATGAAAGCCGTATGGCGTGCCATCCGCGCCAATTTGCGCTCGCGCAAAGGCCAGCACCTGCTGGTGTTCCTCACCTTAGCCGCTGCCGCCCTGCTGCTGGTGGTGGCCGTGTTCGGCTACTTTTCCGGCTATCGGATCTACGACCGCCTGATGGCCTCCACCAACGGCGCGCACATCTGGCTCAGCGTCGGCGGCAAGACGGTCTCAGCCGAAGA
Source organism: Anaerolineales bacterium (assembly GCA_027044735.1). Lineage (GTDB taxonomy): Bacteria > Chloroflexota > Anaerolineae > Anaerolineales > DRMV01 > JALUBW01. The sequence goes on along the minus strand of JALUBW010000132.1, from coordinate 2,359 downwards.
AGTGCGCCGCGCCGTCCACGCCAACCCCGAAGTCACCGCCGCCACCGAGCCGATGGCAACTTTCCGCGCCACGGTGGAAGCGGCAAACGGCAAAAAAGCCGGGGTCCTGCTGCGCGACCTGAACCCCGACCGCAAAATCGCCCGCCTGCTCTGGGTGGAAGGCCGTGCGCCCAAACCCTCCTCCGCCGAAATCGCGCTGGACAACAACGTCGCCCGCGCCCTGGGCGTGCACGTGGGCGACAAGGTAAAAGTGTGGCTTGGCAAAACGCCTAACACCTTCACCGTGAGCGGCACCTTCATCACCTCGGAATTCTGCGATTACCCCGACTGCAAGCCCGCCCGCGCTTACACGGGGGAAGGGACGTTAGCCGCGGCCATGAAGGCGCGCGGGGTGAAGCCCGACTCGTGGGATGTAGGCCTGCAAATTCGCCAGCCCGAGCGCGCGGAGGCGGTTTTGGAAACCCTGCGCCACGCCTTCCCTGCAGACGCAACGGTGGAAGGCTACACCTGGCGCCTGATACGCCGCTTCGCGGGCTTCGGGCAGCAGATCCAGTCGGTGTTTGTGCTGGTCTTTGCGGTGATGGCCATCGTGGTGGCCGGTTTTCTAATTGCCAACGCGGTGGCCGGTGCGCTCCGCTCGCAGACCCGGCAGATCGGCCTGCTGCGGGCGGTGGGCTTCACCAATGGGCAACTGGCGCTGATGTATTTGGGCGAATACCTGCTCATTGCGCTGATCGCGGCGGCCGTGGGCATGGCCGCGGGCATTCCCATTTCCCGCCGGGTGTTTGCCCAACTGGCCGAGACCTACGCGGTGGGCACGCCTTTGCCGCCGCCGTGGGCGCTTTTGGCCGTACTGGCCGCGGTCTTGGCTCTGGTCGCGCTGGCGGCCGCCTTCCCTCTGCGGCGCATCACCCGCCTGGATACGGTGACGGCCATCCGTCAGGGCATGGAGCCGCCGCGACGCCGTCCGGTGCGCTTGCCCCGCCTACCTTTCCCGGTTGCCTACGGCCTGACCAGCCTGTTCGCGACGCCCGCGCGCACCGCCCTTACGTCGTTGGGGCTGGCCGTGGGCGCGCTGGCCATCGCGGTAGCCCTAACCCTCGGCGCGACCGTTGCCGAGTTCACCCACGACCCGGTGGGGATGGGCATCGTCCCCAACGCCGACCTCATCGTTTGGGCAGAAAACGGCATTTCGTCCAGCAAGGTGTTGGCCGCGATCAAAGCGCGCGACGATGTGCTCACCTACGCGTGTCAGGCCGTGACCAGCGTGCGGTTGAAGGGCGGGAAGCGCGACCTCTACCCCCGATTAATTTGCGGCGATTGGGACTTGTTTGCCAACATGCTGCTGGAAGGGCGGATGCCGCAGGCCGAAGACGAAGCCGTGGCGGCCTACACCATCTTCCATCAGCACGGCTGGCATTTGGGCGACAAGGTGGTCATCGTGGCAAAGGGGCAAGAGTACACCTTCCGCATTGTGGGCGTTTACCGCGATATAAACAACCTTGGGCAGATGTTCCTGCTTCCATTGCATGCTTTCCCGCAAGAGGCGCCCAACATCATTTACATCAAACTCAAACCCAACGCCGACCCCAACGCGGTGCTGGCCGACCTCAAAGGGCAGTTTGGCGAAAGGCTTGACGGCGAAGTGCTGCAAAACATTTTCAAAAACGACGACTCAGGAAGAGACATGGGGAAAATTTTGAAGACCACGGTGATCGTGCTTTCGGTGCTGCTGGGGCTGCTGACCGCGGTGGGCGTGCTGAGCAGTTTGAGCCTGAGCGTGGCCGAAGAGCGGCGCACGGTGGGCATTCTGAAAGCGTTGGGCATGACGCGAGGGCAAGCATTACTGACGCTGATCAGCGCCGCGGCAGCGATGGCGGTGGTCGGCTACGGGGTGGGCGCGCCCCTGGGCGTGGCAACGGCCAAGGTGCTGTTCAACGCGCTGGCGCGGATGGTCGGGTTGGGGCCCATTCCCGTACCCACCGACGGGGCCGGGTTGGCGCTGCTACTGCCGGGCATGGTGGTCGTGGCCGCGTTGGGGGCCTACCTGCCCGCGCGGCGGGCGGCCCGCTTGCCGGTGGTCGAGGTGTTGCGGGAGGAGTGAGGAAAAGAGGGCTGGCTGCCAGGTCGCCCCTCTTGGCGGCCTGGCGTCGCCCTCTGCGCCGTGGCGTTTGGGCGCGGCGCGAGAAACACGGAAGACACAGAAACACCACAGAAAACACAGAAAGTTGTAGGGTAGGGGCGAGGCGTGCCTCGCCCCCTTTGGCGCGCAGCGCCTCTACGCCATCGCCACACCCACCGCAAACGCCCCTGGGGTACAATATACCCGACGCCATTTTGCCTTGAACCACGGGAGGAA
>JALUBW010000131.1 GCA_027044735.1 Anaerolineales bacterium | reverse complement strand
GAATCAGGGGATGTGGTATATTTGGTCATAGAGGCCTCCTTTCTTTTTGTTTTTTGGGTTGAGGTATACCTCAAAATGAAGGAGGCCTCTACTTTTTGCATCAATTCGCGACTTTGCGAATACCGTGATGATAGAACGCGTCGTCCTTGTCCATCCGGCCAAAATATGGTAAAATTGGGGCGTCGGGGGAGGTTCGCGGAGAATGGAGCGATGAATTTCCCTATCTTTGTGGAAAATCAGTGCCAACAAAAGCCTGTGCGAAAGAGCGCGCAGGCGTATTTTTGAGCATTCCCCCAAAATACGAACTTCGCGGCGGCTCGTACCGCCGTTTACCGAGGAGGAAAAATGAAACAAAGCAAGCCTTTACGCATAATCCCACTTGGCGGAGCGGGAGAAATAGGCAAAAACATGACCGCCTACGAATACGGGGAAAACATCCTGGTGGTTGACGCCGGAATCATGTTCCCCACCAACGACATGTTAGGGATTGACTACATCATTCCCGATTTCCAATACCTGCTAAAAAACCGTCACAAGGTGCGCGGGTTGGTGATCACGCACGGGCACGAAGACCACATCGGCGCGGTGCGCCACTTGATTGACCAAATCAACGTTCCAATTTACGCCACGCCGCTGACGTTAGGCTTGATTGAAGGCAAACTCGCGCGCAGCGGTATGGACGGCAAAGCCCAATTGATAAAAGTGCACGCGGGCGAAGCGGTCACCATTGGCCCGTTTAGGGTGGAATTTGTGCATGTAAGCCATTCCATCCCCGATGCCGTGGCGCTGGGAATTACCACACCGGCGGGCTTAGTGGTCCAGACTGGCGACTACAAATTTGACCACACACCGGTTGACGGCTGGCCTACCGATTTCGGCAAACTGGCGGAATTCGGGCGGCGCGGCGTGCTTGCCCTGCTCGCCGATTCCACAAATGCCGACAAGCCCGGCTGGACGCCATCGGAGCAAGTGATAAAGCCCGCGCTGGAATCCGTTTTCCGCGAGGCCGAGGGTCGCATTTTGGTGGCAACTTTCGCCTCGCTCATCTCCAGAATGCAACAAGTTGCCGATGTTGCCTTGGAGCATGGGCGCAAAATTGCGTTTGTGGGCACAAGCATGGTTGAAAACGCCAAAATCGCCCGCAATTTGGGCTATTTGGACATCCCCGAGCCAATGATAGTGCCGCTTGAAGATGCGCTCAAAATGCCACCCGAAGAGGTGGTGTTGCTCTGCACCGGTTCACAGGGCGAGCCCTCGTCCATTATGGGCAGGCTTTCAGTCGGCACCAACCGCGCTTTTGACATTCAGCCCGGCGATACAATCGTACTTTCCTCACACCCCATCCCCGGCAACGAAGAAAACGTGTACCGCACCATCAACCGGCTTTTCCGACGCGGCGCAACTGTGATCTACGATCCCATCGCACCGGTGCACGTTTCGGGGCATGCCAGCCAAGAGGAAATGAAACTCATGCTCCAACTGGTCAAGCCAAAATACTTGGTGCCCGTCCACGGCGAATTGCGGCACCTGCACCAGCACGCCAAAATCGGACGCGAACTCGGCATTCCCGCCGAAAACACAGCAATTGTTGAGAACGGGCAGGTGATTGAATTTGTGGACGGCGAAATGCGGCTTGGCGAGCGCATCCCCGGAGGATGGGTGTTTGTGGACGGCTCAAGCGTGGGCACGGTGAACATGGACGTGCTCCGCGAGCGAGAAGCCCTTGCCCGCGATGGGCTGGTTGTAGTGAATTTGGTGCTTGACACCAACACAGGCAAAATGCTGGATGAGCCGGAAATTATCACCCGCGGCTTTGTCCATCCCGATGATGCAGCCGACCTGATTCCGGCCATGAGCAAGCGGGTGGCGCGCGCCGTCCGTTCGGCAGAAGGTGATGTGCGCGGCGTGGTAAAGCAGGTGCTAAAATCGTATCTGTTCAACGAAACCCGCCGTCGCCCGCAGATTTTCGTCGCTGTAACCGAAGTCAAGCCGCAAACTGCCAAAACGCAATGGCAAGATTCCATTGCCGCGTAGAACACCAACGCGTGTAAAAGACACCAAGAGAGAACCACGGAAAACACAGATTAGCACAGAAAGCACAGAAAAGTTATGAAAGCGTTTTTCTGTGTATCCTGCGGCAGTTCTGTGTTTTCTGTGTTGCTTCCACATTATGCACCAACCGCGTTTATCCCATCCACTCGGAGTTAGCCATGAACAAATTTTTCACCGCCAAAGGCGACAAAGGCACAACCGGCCTGCTCGGCAAGGGGCGTTACCCCAAAGACGCGCCGCGGCTTGAGGCAATTGGCGCTATTGACGAAGCCGGTGCGTTCATCGGGTTGGCGCGCGCCCACGCCGCATCACCGCAAACCGCCGAAATCCTGAAAGGCGTTCAAATGCACCTCTACCAACTGCTCGCCGAGGTGGCAGCCACGCCCGAAAACGCCGAGCGCTTCCGCGTCATCGGCGAAGAACAGGTGAAATGGCTTGAAGAGCGCATTGAAGAAATCGGTGCAAAGGTTGAACAGCCCAAAGAATTCATCCTCCCCGGGGATTCCCGCGGCGGGGCATATTTGGATGTGGCGCGCACGGTGGTGCGCCGCGCCGAGCGCCGATTGGTGGCGCTGGCGCGCGCCGGCGAAATTGAAAATGAGTATTTGCTCGCCTACCTCAACCGCCTTTCCTCGCTTTGCTATGCCCTTGAACTGCTGGAAAACCAAACCGCTGGTGTGACCACCTCCACCGTGAAGTGACCAGCCGCGGAGAACCCTTACACCCAAACCACGCCCAAGGCCGGCTTCCTCTTGCGTTATAATTCAGCAACTAAGAGCCTATCCAAAAATTCTTTGTGGGCGTGTCACTGCGAGGCAGCGGAGCCGCCGAAGCAGTCTCCTGACCAGTAAAAGGGGGATTGCTTCGCCCCTACGGGGCTCGCAATGACACCGCCACGATATTTTCGGATAGATTCTGTAGGCAAGCTCTTCGGTGCAGTACGAGCAGAAGTCCACGCAGGTGGACTTCGCAACTTGTTGCCCGTGACTTCAGTCGCTGGGAGCGAACGGCGGCAGTTAAAACTGCACCTACCGCCTGCAAAGTCGCCCTACGACGACTTTTGGGGAAAGCAAGCCCCAAAATGGCATATTGCCCTCACTCGCGTAGGCAATTACCAACTTAGTGCATAATCAACCTTGATAGTTGGTTTAGGCCTTTTGCAACTTAGCGCCCAAATTTTTGATCTCTCCCTACCCCCGCTACGGCGACGCTATCGCGTCACCGTAGCCGCCCCCTTCCCTCCCTTAGTTCAGGGGCGGACAGTCGCCCCTGAAAGGAAGAAAAAGAGGAAGTTATGTGTTATTTTGGCGGCGAAGCCGCCAAAATAACACCACGCTTTCTCTCTTTTCCTCTCCGAGAGGCGGGAAAAACAATGGCCTGATCGGCTCCTGTCCGCCTTTGAACCTCCCTTAGTAAGGGAGGGAAGGGGGCAGATGAGCCGAGCGCCAGCGAGGCTCATCGGGGGATGGGTGAGATCTTGCCACAAGCGCGATAGATCGCACTTTTGCAATAACTGAAATCTTGCTTGAAAATGCATTAG
>JALUBW010000130.1 GCA_027044735.1 Anaerolineales bacterium | reverse complement strand
CAATCCCTCAATCCCTCAACTCCCATGTTTCCCCGATCACGACTTTCCTTTTTGTCCCGACTCGTAGCGATAGTCTTGCTGGCAATCGTGTTTGCCGCGCTGTTCGGCGGCGCGGCGATGGCGCAAGCAAATGTTGCAGAAGCGTCACCTCGCCTTCACCCCACTTTGGCTCGCTACGCTCGCCGTTTCTCCCCTCTCCCACTGGGAGAGGGGAGAAAGCCGCTATTTGGCGGCTTGAGGGGTGAGGGCGCTCCCGAGGGCGGAGCAACCATTTCTACACTTTTTGGTTGTGCCTGCCCGGCGATGGCCGCGCCTAATGCCGAAAAATCCGTGGAAGTGCTCCGCCGCGATGGCGAAATTACCATCCTGCCTAACGGCGATGTGCACATTGTGGAAACTTGGCGGGTGCATTTTATCGGTGGGCCTTTTACCCATGCTTTCCGCGAAATTCCGCTCAAGCACGTTGAAGACATCGTGGATTGGCAGGTGGCGGAAGGCAAGCGCACCTACACCGAAGGCGGCGGGGAATACTCGTTTGAGGTTGAACGCCGCAGCAGTTCCGTGCGGGTTTCATGGCGCTTCCCGCCGACCACGGATTCCATCCGCATTTTCACCCTTTCCTACACGTTGAAAGGCGCGCTGTGGCTCGGCGAGCAAAACGATTCATTCCACTGGATTTTCATTGAGTCCGACCACGGCTACCCGATAGGGGAAGCCACAGTTAGGGTGCGCTTGCCCGCAGAATTTGCCCCGACGCAAATTTCCACAATTGCCGGGCGCGCCGGCGATGAGAAGAGCGGCGCGGGCAAGGTTGTGAGCGGCAACACCGTCATCTTTTCGCAAAGCGACATTGAGCCTTACGAAGAATGGGTGATCGGGGTGAAATGGCCGCACGGCGCGGTGAAAGCCCATCCACCGGCGTGGGAGCGCGAAGCCCTGCGGCGGATAGAAATGCCCGCACGCACCGGCGATTTCACCATTTTGCCCAACGGCGATATTCGCGTCACCGAAACTTGGCAGGCTAAATTTGTGGAAGGCCCCTTTGACGAGGCCACCCGCACCTACAGCGCCAAATTTGTGGACAAAATCACCGATTTCCGCGTTGCCGAAGGCCCTATTGCCTACAGGCCCGTTACCGACCCTTACGACCTTGCCCCACGCACTTTCCTCGTTCAATACCTTGAAACTGAAGATGCTTACGCCCTGACTTGGGACTTCCCCAAAACCTACAATGCCAGCCGCACTTTTACGATTTCATACACGCTGAAAGGCGCGGTCAATCAGGGCAGAACTCACGATGAGTTTGCTTGGGTTTTCGTTTCAAATTCGCACGATTACCCAATCCAACATGCGGAAGTGGTTTTTCACCTTCCGGCGGCTTTCAAGCCCGAAGAAGTGCAGGCGGATTCGTTTCTCGGCTCGCTTAAGGGCAATCCTACCGGCCGCGGCGAGGTTGTTGACGGCCGAACGGTGCGCTTCACGGCCGAAAATTTGGCGCCCAACCGGCAATGGGGAGTGCGCGTGCGCTGGCCTCACGGGGCAATAAACGCTCCCATCCCTGCGTGGGAGCGCTTAGAGCACATAAAGCCTTGGGTGAAACTCGGTGTGCTCGCGGCCAGCATTTTGATGTTGATTTTTGGGGTCGGCTCGGCGATTTTGCTGTGGTATTTGTTCGGCCGCGACCCTGCCGTCGGCGCAGTACCCGAATTCATCCCTCAGCCGCCCGATAAACTGCCCGCAGGCATTGTGGGCGTTTTGGTGGATGAATATGCCGACCTGCGCGACATCACCACCGCCACATTGCTGGATTTAGCCCGCCGCGGCTACCTCCAAATCATCACTATGCCGTCGGATACAGCGGTGAGGTTGCTCAAATCGGCGGACGAAATCACCCAAGAACTCCGCCCCTACGAAATCAAACTTCTGAAGATAATTTTCGGCTCAGAGTTGAAAAAGGACAAACTTGTTGAACTTTCCAGCCTTCAAAGCACCTTTTTCTCCCACCTAAAGGAACTGCAGGATGCGCTTTACAAAGAAGTAGTGAAATTGGGGCTCTTCCCCGTTTCTCCCGATAAAGCCCGCCGCCGCTACCGTGCTTTGGCGTGGGTGGTAGCAATTATGCTGGTGCTCTTTTCGTGCGTGGCGACGTCTTCCGTTCCCTCTTGGCTGCCGGGTTGGGAAGTGGCCGCGTGGTGGATAAGTGTGGTGGCAACCGCGGTGGTGTATTTTGTGGTAGCGCCGCACATGCCGCGCAAAACCAAAAAGGGAGCGGTTGAAGCCGCCAAGTGGGAGGCGTTCAAGCGCTATCTTGAATCTTTGCGGAAATACACGGTTTGGAATCGCGAAGCCGACCGCGTGAAAGCCAAACTGGCCGATTACCTGCCCTACGCCGTGGCGTTTGGATTGCAACACAGTTTCAGCAATTTGTTCAAACGGGCTGAAGATGTGCCCGCACCGCTGTGGTATCGCCCCGTGCTGTTGGATACCGGCATGCCCTCGGGAAGCCCATCGCGACGGGGAAGCGTCGGCGGCGTTCCCGGAGGCGGCAAGGTGCTTGCCATGCCGACGAAAGGAGGCGCTCCCTCGCTTGGGCAGACGCTCAACAGCATGTCCGAAGGCGCTTTTACCTCCCTTTCGCAAATTTCCGACCAGTTGTTTGACAGTTTGGAAGATGCCAGCCGTGTTTTCACAACCCCGCCGCCGAGCAGTAGCGGGAGCAGCAGCAGTTGGAGCGGCGGCGGCAGTAGCAGTTGGGGCAGCAGCAGTTGGAGCAGCGGCGGTGGCTGGGGCGGAGGCTTCGGCGGCGGAGGCGGCGGTGGGGGTTCAAGCGGGTTTGGTTAGCGAGCGCCGCCGGCGGCTGGTGCCCGGGGATTTACGGGCGATAGTTGCAGGACTTGCGCAGTCGCTCGTAGAAGCGCTCGTTTTCGTTTTATGGCGAGCCGCCATAGGCGGCGAAGCCGTCCCCCAGACGGCGGGGGAGGCGCTTTGGCGGTCTACGCCCGCCTCGTGGTGACAGAAAGCAAGGGAATCGCGTAACTCCTAGGTTTTTTACAAGCAGGCGGCGCCTTTTATCTGCGCTTGGCGGTTTTGTGCTCGCTTACCTGTCCTTCTCCGATTGCTTTTCGGTGGCGGCTTTTTCAACCAAATCTTGGGGAATTTGTTTGACTGCGCCGTTTAGTTTTTTCCACATGGCGTTTTCTTCTGCCCACGGGGCGCGCGCGCGGCGTATTGCCCGTTTGAGCAATTCCACCTGAAGGTGCAGTTCTTGGTGGCGCAGTATCAGCGCGAGCAAAATGCTGAACGCTATTGCCCCTACCACGCCGCTCAGGACAAGCAACCATTCCACGGCTTTTCCTCCAAAATTTGCGAAATTTGGTAAATGCTGGGTATTGAAAAATCGGCAAACTCGCTTTGGGCTTCCCCGACCAAAACGGTGCGCCAGCCTGCTTTTTTGGCTGGCGGCAGGTTTTGGGGAAGGTCGTCCACCAAAATGCAACACTCTGGCGGCGGCGAACCGGCTTTTTCGCGCGCAACAGCATATGCCCGCGGGTGCGGCTTGGGCATAAGGCCGGTGGCGAAAATGTCAATGATGCCATGCAGGCATTTTCTCACCCCTAAAACCGAGAGCA
>JALUBW010000129.1 GCA_027044735.1 Anaerolineales bacterium | reverse complement strand
CACCAAATCGTCAAGATTGGGCAGTTTGCCGTATAGGTGGTAAAGGCCGGGGATGAGCACGCCCCAGTAATCCCAGTTGTATTTCAGGTTTGCTTCAGGCGGTGTGGCGGTGAAAGTGGCCGTTGGCGCAGGTGTTGAGGTGGGCGTTTTTGTTGCGGTTGGGGGCGCGGCGGTGGGCTTTGCGGGCGTTGCGGGCAGGGCGCAAGCCGCGATCAGGAGGATGACCAGCACGAAAAGGCCGATTTTGCCGGTTTTCATGGTGTCGCCTCACGGTGAGGGATTGTCGGGTGCGGTGCGCGCGTTTTCCAACAGCGCGTAGAGCGCCCTGAAGTCGGGGTGCCGCGCGGCTGCCAGCACTCGGCTCAGGTGGGGGAATTCTGCCTGCATGGTTTCCAAAAAGGCCAGCGCCAGCCCACAGCCGCGTGGTTTAACGGGGGTTCCCATTGTACCGCGAGAAAAGATGAACCAGGTAATCGTTCGTGCGAGGAGGTAGAGGTATAGCGCCATCGTGTCCCTACAAGCCTTTGTGAGGTCTGACTATAACAATCTGGTTGATTGACAAATCTCAAAAGGAGTGCTTCCCAAACAGCCCAAAAAGGGGTATCTTTCCTTCAGTTCACCACAACCGATAGGAGGATACGATGGAAAGCACCCCACGTTATACGAGATCTTGTTTTCGATTTTTGGTCAACACCGATATTGGTTGGGCATCCGGTATCTCCATACCTTGTTGTGGATCATTATCGGGCTGATAAAAAGCAAAACGGTTAGCGTGCCAGAATGGACGCCTTTTGTTCGCAGTCGGGCGTAGTATGCCCAAAGTACGGTGCGGCGTTTCAGCCGCTGAATCAACAACGAGCGCGTGCAGGCAACCTGCTTGTGGGAACCAATCATCCAAACGGTGCTCCAGGAATGGGAACAGCACACACTCTATCTGGCAACTGGATATGACCGTGTTGTGGGACCGTTTCTGCCATATTCGCCTCTCCATATATAGAAGACCACCAAACACAGCAGTAGCGCTGTTGGCTTGGAAACTTATCAAGACTTGCTAGTGCATGATCAACACAGATATTGGGTTTAGGCTCTCCGGCAATGCTCAGTCACTTGGCTTGATCTCTCCTTACTCCCGCTTCGGAAAGCTAAGCAAAGTCGAAGGCCGAGCGAGGCTCAGCGGGAGATAGGTGAGATCTCGCCAAGGTCTCTGACGGACAACTCGTTCGTGTATTCGTAAATGGAGTCCGCATAACCTTGCTCAACCCGAACCACAAAGTGTTGCCACCTCTGCAACAACTGCTGAAGGCTCATGGGATACCCGGCGCGCCTGGACAGCCTTTGGAGCGCTCCTTCCAGAGCGGCCGATGCGTCAGAGGGTAATCTTTGAGTGACATCATCAATGCCTTGAAAGTCACCTTTGCCGAAACCAGAAAGTCCTACAACCCACAGGACAAGCCAAAATACCGTCTTGAGCCACCTCGCGTTCATTGCTCCGTCCTTTCCGTACTCCCGTATGTAATATCCGGGATAGAGACGCTCAACTTGTCGTATAACTTTCTATAGAGCCAAACGGAAAACGTGAACACCGCTTGGAGAAATAAAACTGCCAACGGGAATTTCCGGGAAGGCCAGTTCATTGTTGGAGGCTTTCGGTACATTTTTCCTCATTTTATGCCTTGGGTTCCCACTCGTGGAAGTGCCACCCAAGCCACGCCAACGCCCCGCCCGCCAATACGCCGCCCCACCACGGGCCGGCCAACAAACTCAGTAGCGCTACGCTCCCGCCGATCACTGCTGCCGTCCACGCCAGAAAACGCACCGGCCTTCGCCGGCGCGTCTGCGCCTGCACCTCTTCCGGCCGCCGCCGCGCCCCCCACGCCAGCCGCTCCTCCCATTGCCGACGCTGCTCCTCCGTCCAGACGAACCGCCGTAGGGGTTGGCCCTTCGGCCACTTCTCAAACAACGACATGGTCATGTTTTTTTCCATGTCCATAACTTGCAAAGCCTCCCAAAACGCTTTCTTCTCTTTCCCTTCTTTCAGGGGCAAGGCCTGGGAGGTCCAGGCTTTCAGCAGCCGCTCCCGGGCTGCCCACCCCCGTTTCAACAACGGCAGGTGGTCCCGGGCATACAAGAACGGCCCTCGCAACCGCTCGTCCAGCGGCTCCAAATCCTCGCACCGCACTTCCTTCATGTGCTCCCACCCGTGCGCCGCCGCCCACGCCCCTTCCTCTTCCATCATCGCTTTCAGACGACGGGTGTATTCCTCGCTGAATTCCCACACCTCCACCAAGGCTTTCATGTCCTCTTCGTAGGGCGTGCCCTCCAGCCGCTTGGCCACCTCGCGCACCTGCTTCAACGCCTGGGGCCATCCCCGCAGGGCCTTTTGGGCGCTTTTGTAGGACTGCAACCGCTGATACAGCGCCGGCCACCCCGCCATCTCGTCGCCCACCCGGATGCACCGCCCCAGCCGCTCCATCAACACCGGGTCTTTCACCACTTCCCCGGTATCCTCCCGCACGGCCAGGATGGCGGCCACCTCCCCTTCCGGGCCATGGCGATACACCACGGGCACATATCGCGTTCCGTCCACATCCACCACCCGGGGGTGGCCCACATATGCCTTCTCTCCGGGCTTGCGGTACCGCTCCACCGTCTCGTCCACCACTTTGATCCCCGTCTTCTGCCGGAAGAGGGGGATGTTCCAATAAAACGCCCAGATCCCTATGAGTACAGTGGGCACGAGTATCCACGCCAGAACGGCCACATCCATCGCGTCCGTATACGTCACGCAAGGGCCCGAAAGCATCGCCAAAAACATTCCCCAAAAGATCCCCCACGCCACGCCTAAAGCCGCACCCCTCATCCGCCGGTTGTGGAATCCCGCGATCTTTGCCGGTCGTTGATAACCGAATACCACAATGAAAGCAAAGGCAGCAAGGCCGGCCGCCAGACCTACGCCCAGCCCTTTCAGCACGGCATACGCACAGGTCATCTTCACCTCCACGGCATTTATTCCTTCGGGTGCAAGAAGTACCATCCCAACACCACAAACAGCCCTCCCTCGGCTGCCCGCCCCCATTCTTTGAGGGCAAGCGCCGCCAGCACCAGAAACACGCCTGCCACGATCATTACCCACGCCGAGATGCGTACGATGGTTTTCATGGTTCACCTCCTGTAAAAGATCCCTCACCCATCTCTTCTTCCGCAAGCCGCAGAGGAGGCGGCTATGGACGATTGATGCGGATGAAACGATGTTCATCCGCTTTTATCTGCGTGTCTTGTGTTTTCTGACCGTCCTTTGGGTTCCCACTCGTGGAAATGCCACCCAAGCCACGCCAACGCCCCGCCCGCCAATACGCCGCCCCACCACGGGCCGGCCAACAAACTCAGTAGCGCTACGCTCCCGCCGATCACTGCTGCCGTCCACGCCAGAAAACGCACCGGCCTTCGCCGGCGCGTCTGCGCCTGCACCTCTTCCGGCCGCCGCCGCGCCCCCCACGCCAGCCGCTCCTCCCATTGCCGACGCTGCTCCTCCGTCCAGACGAACCGCCGTAGGGGTTGGCCCTTCGGCCACTTCTCAAACAACGACATGGTCATGTTTTTTTCCATGTCCATAACTTGCAAAGCCTCCCAAAACGCTTTCTTCTCTT
>JALUBW010000128.1 GCA_027044735.1 Anaerolineales bacterium | reverse complement strand
CCTAACGCCCTAACGCCCCAACAACTAACGAACTTCAATCGGTTGATGGCTTTGCAGAGATTGTTACCTTTGGAGGTGTCCTGTGAGCAAGAAAAACAAGAAACGCAATAAAGGCCAAAAACGGCAGCATAAAGCGAAGCGCTCGGAGAAAAAGACGGCTGAGCAAAAGCGGGCAAATGCTTTTGCAGAGCTGCTCGAATCTTTGCTTGATGAGCAAAAGCCTCTGAGGCCGGATTATTTGTTACTCTTGAACGGCTTGTTGCCCAAAGAAGTCAAGCAGTTGCAGGAGGTGTGGCCGCGCATTCCTCTTCGCCGCAGGCGCGCTATCATGGAAGACGCTTCCGTTCTCTCTGATGAGAGTTTTAGCGTCAATTTGTATGAACTCGGCAAACTTGCTTTGGATGACCCCGACCCCCAAGTGCGTTTCCTCGCCATTAGCGCTTTGTGGGGTGAAGATGACAGGGATGTAACGCGGCGCTTTGTGGAAATTGCCACTACAGACCCAGATCCCGAAGTGCGCGCTAACGCCGTTTCAGCCCTTAGCAATCAGATGTTTTTGGGAGCGGTGGGTTCTTTGAGCGAGCGTTTGTTAGAGGAAATTGAAAGCGCATTGTTCGGCATTTTGGAGGACGATGCCGAGGATGAGCGTGTGCGGCGCAGGGCTCTTGAAACGCTTGGCTACAGCCAGCAGCGCGAGCGCATTGATGAGTTTATCCATCAGGCTTTGCAGAGCACCGATGACGAATGGCTGGCAAGTGCCTTGCGGGCTATTGGCAACACGATGGACAAAGAGGAATGGGGGGATGCCGTTTTGAGGTATTTTGACCACGTGAACCCTAAAATTCGCTCTATGGCGGCGCGCGCCGCCGGTACGCTTGGCCTTGAGGATGCAGTCCCCAAACTGCTCTACCTGCTGCGCGATGCGGATGCCGATGTGCGCATGATGGCGGCTTGGGCGCTTTCGGAAATCGGCGTGGGCGGCGAAAAGGTGAAAAACGCCCTCAAGAAGGCTTCGCGCAATGCCGCCAGCCAAGAGGAGAGAGAAGTAATTAGCGAGGCTGTTGATAATTTCATCTTCAACGCAGGTTTGGGCGACCCTCTGTTTTTGTTGTTCGCTTTTAGCGAAGACGAACTTGCTGACATGATGCACACATTGAGCGAGGAAGAGTTGGAAGAAATGGAAGAGAGCGATACGCTGCCGTGGTTGCCCGATGACTTGTTTGGGGAGGATGACGAGGAGTAAATGCGCGGTTTTCGTCGGCTGTGGTGGTTTGTTGTTGTGGGGTTGATGGTGCTGGCGGCCTCCACGAGCGCCGCGCGCGCCCAAGAGAAATTGCCTCAAGCGTTTCCGAGCGTCAGTTACAAATTCGGCGAGCAAATTCGCTTCACGGTGCGCTTCAAACCAGCAAAAGGGGTAAAGGCCGTCTCCGTGCTTTACCGCCCGGCACATTCCGCTGAGTTGCTTAGCGGCGAAATGACTTGGAACGCTGATAAAGGCGAGGCCATCTTTGTGCACGATTTGCGCCTTCGTCACTTGCCCCCATTTTCCAGAATTTTCTACTGGTTTAGGGTAAAAACACAGGATGGGCGTTCATACAGCACGGCTTCTTTTTCCTTCGTGCTGGAGGATAACCGCTTCGTTTGGGAAAAGATGAGCGCTCCGCCGTTTGAGGCGTTTTGGTATCGCGGCGGGGTGGAAGTGGCGCAAGCCGCTCTCAATGCCGCCTATGATGGCCTAATGCGGGCGCAGAAAATTTGGCTTGCGCCCACCCCGAAGCAGGTGAGTATTTACATTTACGCCAACAATGCTGACCTTCGGTCTGCTTTGGGAACTGAGCCGTGGGTGGCCGCGCACGCCTCGCCTGAATTTGGGTCGTTGTTTGTCTCAGTAGGGCGCAACGGCGGGGAGAAAGACGAAATCCGCCGCCTTGTGCCGCACGAACTGGCTCATTATTTGCTTTACCAGCAGACAGGCATTGGTTACCGTTCGTTGCCTGCATGGTTGAATGAGGGGTTGGCCTCGGTAAACGAACTTTCTCCCTTGCCGGATTACTCGGTGGCTTTGAAACGCGCTGTGGCCAAAAAACGGCTTATTCCGATAGAGGATTTGTGCCGCGGTTTTCCCAAAGAGGCTGGTGTGGCTTTGCTGGCCTATGCTGAATCGGCTTCTTTTACGGATTACCTAAGCCGCCGCTATGGCCGCACCGCTATGCACAATTTGGTTGATGTTTACGCCCAAGGAGTTGACTGCCGCACCGGCGTGCAAAGGGTGTTTGGAGCATCGCTCGGCGATTTGGAAAGCGACTGGCAGGCCGATGCGCTTGGCATTTCGCACTGGCGAAAAGTGTTGTCCAATCTTTCGCCGTGGTTGTTGCTCGTGCTTGTTTTGCTTTTGCCGCTGGCGGTAGGCGCGGTGGCGGCCATGAAGACGTAGGCTGTTTGACCTGTGTGTTGCCTTTCGGGTATAAAGAATTTCTCTCCACCTTTTGTTTTTGTCAATTTGCGCTATACTAAGAAAGGCAAGCCCCATTCCGTTGCAAAAATTTCACAAGGAGGTGTGATATGGCTACCAAGATCACTTGGTACGGTCATGCAACCATTGGCATAGAAACCGCGGATGGCTACAAAATTTTGGTTGATCCCTTTTTCACCGGCAATCCCGCGGCCAGCACCACAGCCGACAAGGTTTCGGCAGATTTCATCGTTGTGAGCCACGGCCACGGCGACCACGTGGGCGACGCCATTGATATTGCCAAGCGCTTGAACATTCCCATCATTTCCAATTACGAGATTACAAATTGGCTGAGCGCTAAAGGCGTTGAGAAAGTGCATCCTCAGCACATAGGCGGCGGTTTCAAGCACCCGTTTGGCTACTTGAAACTTACCCTCGCTTTGCACGGCTCGGCTTTGCCCGATGGCTCTTACGGGGGCAATCCGGCTGGTATTTTGCTGACCACCAATGATGGGAAAAAGATTTACCTCGCTCAGGATACCGGTTTGTTTGGCGACATGCAATTGATAGGCGAGGAGGGAATTGACCTTGCCATGCTTCCCATTGGCGATAACTTTACGATGGGGCCCGATGATGCTTTGCGCGCCGTCAAACTCATCAGCCCTAAGCACGTCATTCCCATTCACTACAGCACATGGCCGCTGATTGAGCAAGACCCCCACGCATGGGCTAAGCGGGTAGAGGCCGAAACCGCGGCTCAGCCTCATGTTTTGAAGCCCGGGGATGTGTTTGTGCTTGAGTAGCGAAAGCGGCTTTTCGCGGTAAATAAAATTTGCCCGATGGATGTCCATCGGGCAAATTTTGCTTTTGGCGTTTGCGAGTTTAGGCTTCTAACACCGGCACGAAAGCGAATTTAGTCACATCCACCAGCCCCTTATCCGAAAGGCGCAGTTCGGGGATGACCACTAACGCCATCAGCGCAAGTTGCATGTTGGGGTTCTTGATGCGGCAGCCGCAGGTGCGGAAGCCTTCCAGCACGGTGGCGGCCTTTTTCGCCACCACTTCGGCGCGCTCGGTGGACATCAGCCCCGCGATGGGCAGTTCCACCAAGCCGATGACCTGGCCGTCTTTCACCACCACCTGCCCGCCGCCCACCTCGGCGAGTTTGTTGGCCGCGACGGCCATGCTTTCTTCGTCGGTGCCGACCACAATCATGTG
>JALUBW010000127.1 GCA_027044735.1 Anaerolineales bacterium | reverse complement strand
GGCCTGGAGGAATTGACATGCACCCGCCCATATCAGCCATGCAACTCACACCGTTGCATCCCCGCGCTCCGGTATTCATGCATTCAGTGGCCATTCCCCGCTGGCAGTCTTCCTTCTCAGACCAGTAATAAGCATGGTACTGGTCTCCCTGCTGGCTCACAGAACAATTGACCTGCAATGCAGGAAACGCAGGATTGGCCCTGTTGTGCAGGCTTGCGTATGAAACTGAATTCACATCATATGGAATGCTTGTGGTGGTTGAGGTTGTGGGTAAAGTGGTTGAAGTTGTGCTTCCGCCTCCACCGCCAGAGCCCCCGCTCCCGTAGTTCGGGCAATTGGTCTCGGGATGGTTTTCGCACCCCCATTCGTAAACCCCGCTGTTCTCGTCGCAGGTGTCTGTGCATTTCAGCCACCCGCTGTCACAAACAGACGGGTCTGTGGTCACGCAGTCACCCACATTGTAGTGGTCCCCTGACAGGTCAACACAGTAGTGGCAAGTCTGGCTGTCGCCGTTCTGGGTGTGGCAGTAACTTGTCGCGTCTCCGCCCGGAGGGTCGTCACAGTAGGCGTATTCATCAGGAGGAGTGCAGCACACCCATTCCCCATTGCACCCTCCGCTCATGCACTCAAGGTTCTCGCCCTGTTTACATCCAGGAGGTTTGGTGCAAACCTGCCCGTGGCCCGGCAGATCTGGTTCGCAACCCGACGAAGTGCAGTGGTAGCCCTCATCACAAAGGCTGTCATCGGGAGTGTGGGTACAACCTGAACTGGTGCAGGTGTCAACAGTGCAGGCAACACCATCATAGCAAAGGCTGTCATCGGGAGTGTGGGTGCATCCTGAATCTGTGCATGTGTCAACAGTGCAGGAAATGCCATCATAGCAATTCATGTCCGAATATTCATGCGTGCAAAAACAATACTGCACACCATCGAACACTTTTCCTGGTTTACACCTGTCAATAGTGCAGGAAATGCCATCATTGCAACCAGCATCACTCGTGCAACCGGCCTCGCATGACACGGCTTTGGCAAGATGAGATGAAATGACCAAAAAGATACCAAGAATCAAGAGAATCCATATTGCCACGGTCAATGCTTTTTTCATCCCCCCCACCTGAACTTTATTTGGTGGCAGAAGTATAAAAATGTAAAATGCAATCAGGGTGCAATGTGCTGGATGGGCGCATCAGTTTGAGAACTAATGATCCAATCAAGTGATTCTGTCAGAGGCAACATCAATGGGTCCCAGCCGTATTTCACAACAGGGCTGTTTTTCGTATAACTGTGGATGTCCACACCTGCAACATCACCCTTCTTTGGCCAGCGGTAGATGAACCCAGAAGCGAAAAAGGCACGGGAAACCGTGCCTTTCATCTCAAAGTCGAGTTTTTTGTCATAGAGATGATAACCCATTCCTGAGAAGCCTATGTCAGCCGGGTATCCAAAATCGCCTTCTGGCTCAATATCCCTCCAGGTGTCAATCTGCCCCAGCCCTTTGCCCAATTTCTCGCCGTAATGACCCTCTGCAATCATTTCGTAGAGTTTGGGCAGGAAGGCGGGCCATTTGGATTTGTCCGTGTAATACGGATAAGGCAGGCGCACGCTGGCATCAAACACAAGGTCGTATTTACCCGAATCCAGCAACTCTTCCATGAATGGCTTTGCCCGTTTTTCACTGGCATCTGCCATGACAAACAAACTGCCTGCCGGCGCTTTTTCGATTTCCTGCCTCAAGGATTCTGCGGGCCCTATCAGCACCGCAGGCTTGCCGTTGTAGGCAGGCGGTTTGCCGAGAATAACCCCCACATCTTTCATGGTTGAAGCCGGAACTTTGTATGTGCCATGATCGCTGTGTTTATCCGCTCTATTGTCAAAAAGCCCGTCTAAAAGATAAACGCTTAGTTCACTATTGGTGTTGATTTCCACAATATGGTCTTCACCGTAACCATCCTCTGGAACATCAGGCAGGTAAACCGGCGACTTTTCATAGCCAAGCAGTTCTTTTGTGGCATTGAATTCAAGCATGTGGAAAAACGGCTTGGCAAGCCATGCACCCTTCTTGTATTGCTTGAACGCGACAATCCCGCCGTTGTATCTGTTGAATTCCTCAGGATGCTCGGCTATCCACGCATAGGAGCCGAATATCTGGTCAAGGGTCATGTTGTGGTCTTTAAGGATTGTGGTTGTATTCAAATCATTGCCATCTCTCTTTGGGTCAAAGGTTGTTATAAGTTTTCTTTTTCCTCCCGAAGCGTTCCACACAGTTACATAGCCGACATACGGAAAAACCATTTGCGATACAGCCAAACCTTCTACGAATCTGTAAAGTTTTGGACTGTTGTTTTCCAGATAAGCCACCAAAATTCCGTTGTTGTTTTTCATGATTCCAGAGAATGGCAGCTCTACCGCATTGTCAATTCTTGGCGTGATGAAAGGCTGGTTGTGCCCGCTTTTGTAAACATTGTTCAGCGCCACATGGGACCACAGCATCCACAGGCCAAGTCCCTTGTGGAGTTCCCGGGTAGTGTCCGGCAACTCCGAAACTCTGGCATCTGGCACATCTGATGGGCTGACAAGCGCGTAGTAGTAGGTCGGGTCGGCTTCTCCTTTGGCAACTTTTTCGCCAATTTGCTCTATCTGGTCCTCTGGAATATATGGCCTGAGGAGCAGGACAAGGTCGTCTGAAGGGTCGCCATCCTGGATGCCGTCAGGGTCCACCCTGCCTGCCACATACACATGCCCTGCGGGCAGGTAAACCTTGGTGGCAGCCGGGTTGCCGAGGTGGCCTCCGAGCACACCGGTCACATCATTTTGCAGGCTGATTTTCCTGCCTCCAAGCATGTAGTGGAGGAGTTCACCCGGGTTTTTGGGGGTGACATCCACCTCTTTGTTCAGGGGTTTGAGGTCAAGCCCTGGGACAATTTTGTTGAACATGAATTCTGGTATGTAGAGTATTGCACCGTTTGAGGTGACTTCCACGAATTTGCCAATGGCAAGTTCCGGGTTTTCCTGGATGGGCTTTTCCATTGTCGTGGCTTTCCATTTGGGGTCCACATCAAACCGCATGTCCACAACACCTTCCACATGGGCAGTGTTTCCAATTGTGCCGTTTTCCGAGTATGTGATATAGGGGGCAAGCGCCTTCAGTGTTTTGTCCGAAAGTGTGTAGGGGTCTGGGGTGGGAGTTGGTGTAGGCGTATTTGTGGGTGTTGGGGTAGGGGTTGTAATGACAGTTGGTGAAGAGGTTGGGGTGGGGGAAGGGGTGGGTGTAGCGTGACACCCCGCCGACAGCACCAGGCTCACCGCGGTCAGCAGCAAGAAGAAGGCCGAAAACCATTGACGAAGCATGTTTCCCCTCCACAGGCAAGGCGAACGAAAGTCTGAGGCCCTACGGTTTTAAGAAATTATACACCATCTTGCTTTTCCAACAGCGCGCCAAAAGCCCTGACGCGGCCTACGCTAAGGCTTCCACCAACCTCTGCGGCGTTTAGGCGCGGCGTGGGGAAAACACAGAAGGCACAGAAAGGCCACCGAAAACACAGAAAGCGGCAGGGTAGGGGCGAGGCACCGCCTTGCCCCGTTTTGGGCGTGCGGCGACTCGTCGCCGCACGGGTAGGGGCGAACGGCCGTTCGCCCCTACGAAAACGTTACGCCCACACGCCCCCGCGGCGTTT
>JALUBW010000126.1 GCA_027044735.1 Anaerolineales bacterium | reverse complement strand
GGTGTTCAGTCCGCAAAATCAGGGCGACGATAGTAAGGATAGCGATGCAGACCCGAATAGCGGGTGCAGTGGTGGCGTGACGCTGGCTTCAGGCGAAGTGAACAACGATGTGGACGCGGGCATGTACGAACCTGCCTCGTTGGGCGACTTCGTGTGGCACGACACGAACATGAACGGCCAGCAGGACACTAACGAGACTGGCATCGCGGATGTGACCGTTGAGTTGTACAAAGACGGGGCCAAAGTTGCGGAAACCACCACCGACGCGAACGGCGCGTATCACTTCAGCGACCTTGCGCCGGGCGACTACGTGGTGAAATTCGTGAAGCCGGGCGGGTACGCGTTCACGGACAAGGATCAAGGCGGCGACGACACGAAAGACAGCGACGCGGACACCAGCAGCGGTGAAACCGCGACCATCACGCTGAGTTCGGGCGAGACGGATAACACGATAGATGCGGGGTTGTACCGGCTGGCGAGCATAGGCGACCGGGTGTGGGAAGACACCGACGGTGACGGGGTACAGGACAGCGGGGAACCGGGCATCTCCGGCGTGACGGTGACGCTGTACGACGATCAGGGGAACGTGATCCAGACGACGACCACGGACAGCAACGGGAACTACGAATTCACGGACCTGGAACCCGGGGACTACACGGTGGGCTTCACGCCGCCGAGCGGGATGGAGATTACGCCGCAGGATCAAGGCGGAGACGACACCAAAGACAGCGATGCGAACCCGACGACGGGGAAGACGGACACGGTGACCCTTTCTGAAGGCGAGACTAACAACGATGTGGACGCGGGGATGTACGAACCTGCGGCCTTGGGCGACTATGTGTGGCACGATGCCAATCGGAACGGGGTGCAAGACAGTGGAGAAGACGGCGTCTCTGGTGTGACCGTTGAACTGTACAAGGACGGGAACAAGATTGCGGAGACGCAGACGGATGCGAACGGTGCGTACCACTTCACAGACCTGGCCCCCGGCGACTACGTGGTGAAATTCGTGAAGCCCAGCGGGTACGCGTTCACGGACAAGGATCAAGGCGGAGACGACACGAAAGACAGCGACGCGGACACTGCCAGCGGTGAGACTGCGGCCATCACCCTGAGTTCGGGCGAGACGGACAACACGATAGACGCGGGGTTGTACCGGCTGGCGAGCATAGGCGACCGGGTGTGGGAAGACACCGACGGTGACGGGGTACAGGACAACGGGGAACCGGGCATCCCCAATGTGACGGTGACGCTGTACGACGATCAAGGGAACGTGATCCAGACGACGACCACGGACAGCAACGGGAACTACGAATTCACGGACCTGGAACCCGGGGATTACACGGTGGGCTTCACGCCGCCGAGCGGGATGGAGATCACGCCGCAGGATCAGGGCGGAGACGACACCAAGGACAGCGATGCGAACCCGACGACGGGGAAGACGGACACGGTGACCCTTTCTGAGGGCGAGACCAACAACGACGTGGACGCGGGGATGTACGAACCTGCGGCCTTGGGCGACTATGTGTGGCACGATGCGAACCGGAACGGGGTGCAAGACAGTGGAGAAGACGGCGTCTCTGGTGTGACCGTTGAACTGTACAAGGACGGGAACAAGATTGCGGAGACGCAGACGGATGCGAACGGTGCGTACCACTTCACGGACTTGGCGCCGGGCGAGTATGTGGTGAAATTCGTGAAGCCCAGCGGCTACGCGTTCACAGACAAGGATCAAGGCGGGGACGACACGAAAGACAGCGACGCGGACACCAGCAGCGGTGAAACCGCGACCATCACGCTGAGTTCGGGCGAGACGGACAACACGATAGACGCGGGCCTGTACAAGTTAGCCACCCTGGGCGACCGGGTGTGGGAAGACACCGACGGTGACGGGGTACAGGACGCCGGGGAACCGGGCATCCCCAATGTGACGGTGACGCTGTACGACGATCAGGGGAACGTGATCCAGACGACGACCACGGACAGCAACGGGAACTACGAATTCACGGACCTGGAACCCGGGGACTACACGGTGGGCTTCACGCCGCCGAGCGGGATGGAGATCACGCCGCAGGATCAAGGCGGAGACGACACCAAGGACAGCGATGCGAACCCGACGACGGGGAAGACGGACACGGTGACGTTGGGCGAAGGGGAAGTGAACAACGATGTGGACGCGGGGATGTACGAACCTGCGGCCTTGGGCGACTATGTGTGGCATGATGCCAATCGGAACGGGGTGCAGGACAGCGGAGAAGACGGCGTCTCTGGTGTGACCGTTGAACTGTACAAGGACGGGAACAAGATTGCGGAGACGCAGACGGATGCGAACGGCGCGTATCACTTCACGGACTTGGCGCCGGGCGAGTATGTGGTGAAATTCGTGAAGCCCAGCGGGTACGCGTTCACGGACAAGGATCAAGGCGGGGACGACACGAAAGACAGCGACGCGGACACCAGCAGCGGTGAAACCGCGACCATCGCGCTGAGTTCGGGCGAGACGGACAACACGATAGACGCGGGGTTGTACCGGCTGGCGAGCATAGGCGACCGGGTGTGGGAAGACACCGACGGTGACGGGGTACAGGACGCCGGGGAACCGGGCATCCCCAATGTGACGGTGACGCTGTACGACGATCAGGGGAACGTGATCCAGACGACGACCACGGACAGCAACGGGAACTACGAATTCACGGACCTGGAACCGGGCGACTACACGGTAGGCTTCACCGCGCCCAGCGGGGAAGAAATCACGCCAGCCGGGCAAGGTGGCGACCCGACGAAAGACAGCGACCCGGATCCGAGCACGGGGAAGACCGGGACCGTGACCCTTTCTGAAGGCGAGACCAACAACGATGTGGACGCGGGCATGTACACGCCAGCGGCCTTGGGCGACTATGTGTGGCACGATGCCAATCGGAACGGGGTGCAGGACAGCGGAGAAGACGGGATTGAAAACGTCACGGTAGAGTTGTACAAGGACGGGAACAAGATTGCGGAGACGCAGACGGATGCGAACGGCGCGTATCACTTCACGGACTTGGCGCCGGGCGAGTATGTGGTGAAATTCGTGAAGCCCAGCGGGTACGCGTTCACGGACAAGGATCAAGGCGGGGACGACACGAAAGACAGCGACGCGGACACCAGCACGGGTGAAACCGCGACCATCACGCTGAGTTCGGGCGAGACGGACAACACGATAGACGCGGGCCTGTACAAGTTAGCCACCCTGGGCGACCGGGTGTGGGAAGACACCGATGGGGACGGGGTACAAGACAACGGGGAACCGGGCATCTCCGGCGTGACGGTGACGCTGTACGACGATCAGGGGAACGTGATCCAGACGACGACCACGGACAGCAACGGGAACTACGAATTCACGGACCTGGAACCCGGGGATTACACGGTGGGCTTCACGCCGCCGAGCGGGATGGAGATCACGCCGCAGGATCAAGGCGGAGACGACACCAAGGACAGCGATGCGAACCCGACGACGGGGAAGACGGACACGGTGACGTTGGGCGAAGGGGAAGTGAACAATGATGTGGACGCGGGGATGTACGAACCTGCCAGCCTCGGAGATTACGTATGGGAAGACGAGAACGCTAATGGTATTCAGGACGATACCGAGGATGGAATCCAGGGCGTGCAGGTGCGGCTCTACGATAATGCCTCTTGTTCTGGTTCCCCAATTGCTACTGTAACCACGGACGCTGACGGCGAATACTTGTTTGATGACCTTGCCCCCGGCACCTATTCGGTGAAGTTTATCCGCCCGAATGGCTACGCTCTCAGCC
>JALUBW010000125.1 GCA_027044735.1 Anaerolineales bacterium | reverse complement strand
CATCTTGCCTGCGCTTGATGAGTGCTGTACTGATGGAGCAAAGCGAAGCATGGGAGACCGGGCGAGTCTACCTGCGCTTTGAGGAGGAAACCGCCCGTCCTTCACCGTAACAACCTCTTATACTGGCCTTCAGGATACCGTTGTCCGTGTCTTTTTACAGAAAAAGATTGACACTATCGAAAATACTTGCAACCGAGTTAGGCGATTGGTGCCCGCTTCGTAAGTGTATTTAGAAGTAATAGTGGTCACTTCGGAAGAGGGTGTCCTTGCTGTAAAGTTACGAGAAGTGAGCAGGCCGGCCGCGTTATACCTACTCCCCCCAATATCAACTTCACCCGGCTCAGGAGAGTGGGTTTCCCAAACACGATTTACATTGTGTGCAATGTAAGAATAGGAAAGCGTTTCACCCACTTCTCCAGCAGGGCCGCCGGGATATGTTACTGCCAATAAATCACCGGCCGCATTGTATTGGAATCCAAGGCGGAAAGTTTTCTCACCTTGGTATGGGAAAGTCCATGTCTGCGCCAGCACCCGCCCGCGAGCATCAAAATCTTCGTTTTTTACAGTTACTACGAGTTCACCACGGTCGGTGTAAGCCTTTCGTTCTGCCAAGGCGCCGATATGTCCCGGTGGGTCATAGGTGTAAGAGGCTAACAGCGTGCCGTCGGGCGCATCCTTTCGCTTGGCGGTCATGCGGCCCAGCGCATCATAAGTGAAATACAGCCATCGCAAGCGGCTATCTCGCTGGGCCACCAGGCGCCCGGCCGGGTCGTACGTGTAGAGCCATTCTCCTAAGTCGGGGTCGTCCATCCGAATTTTGCGGCCTAACATGTCGTACTGCACGGTAGTGATGTTTCCGGCCGCATCAACGATTTTAGTCAACCTCCCAATGGGATCGTGGATGTAGGTGGTAGCGTAAATTTCTCCCGCGTTGTGTTCGCGCACTTTGCTTAGATTGCCAAAAGCATCGGTTATTTGCTCCTTTACATGGCCGTTGGCATCGGTAAAACGGGTAAGGCGGCCGCAATAGGTTTTCTTTGTTTGGAATGCCAGGGCATTTTGTGAGTAAGTCTTGGCGCTGGTTACCCGCCCCAAAGCATCGTAGGTATAGGTAATATATCCATCCAGTTGCGACCATGAAGGTGGGCTGTAATTCAGGGTAATGGCAGGGTAAGGTTGACTCTGGCGGGCCAAATGGCCGGAAGCGTCGTAAGCCCGGCTCACCACGGTGTAGCGCGGCCCGTGTGCACCGGTGGCGTCCATAGATACCCGCCGTTGGATCTCCCGTCCCAGTCCGTCATAGTAAGTACGGCTTATCAGGAATGCGTTTGCCTCTTCGCCGTTGGCTTCCCCAATCCACTGTCGTGTTTCTACATAGGCGGGTTGCGCTTCAGGATGATAGACGAATGCTTTCGTCGGAGTGCCTTCTACCGGCTCCGTGGGCAACCACACCGCTGTCAGGCGGCCAAAACCATCATACTGCAAGGTGGTAGTGTAACCGTTGGGATCGGTGATCGCCGAAGGGACGCCCCAGGCGATGTTGTTCACGGTAGCATAGGTATAGGTCACCGTGTGCCCCAAAGGATCGGTTACCTGATCTTTATAGCCGTATTCAGGGTTGTAATGGGTCACAGTGACCGCGCCGTTGGGATCGGTTGTGCTGATCACGCGCCCCCACTCATCGTAGGCGTAGCGGGTGTCGCTGGTTTGGGTGGGCGAAATGTAGCGGCGCCTAAGCGTCAGGTTGCCGTGGATGGGAGGATCCCCAACGTCCTGGCCGTCGTAGGCAAACTGTTGAAAGGTGAGCGCCCCTGAAGGCGTAAGGGAGGCGGGCGGCTGCAACCCCGAATACACCCCCTCGGCGGAAACCCGATTCACGATGTAGGCCTGGGGATTATAGGCAAAAGAACGCACGAGGATGTGGTCGTCGTCCGGGGTGCTCACATCGCCGGCATAGCGCTCCTGAATCCGATTGCCGTAAGCGTCATAGAGGTAATCCACCCGTGTGGTCAGAGTAGTATCCTCATCTGCAGGGCAAGAGTTCGCGTCGGAGGGAACCCGCACTTCGTGACATTCGGTAGACTGAGCAGTGAAGCGAGCAATTAGGGGTTCGTCGTAGCCTTTATCCCCTTGCCCGTGGTCGCTGCTCCTAGCAGTGACAGTTTGAATGTAGGCGTGTTGGGTAAGATCCAGATTAGAGTGTTCAATGGCAAGGATACGGCCTTGCAAGCCGGGATTATCGGGGCGGTCCGCCCCTAAACCGCAGGGGTCTTGGTCCAACGTGATAGTGGATGACCAATGGCTGCCATCGGGGTTAAGATCGTTGTTCATTCCTTGATAGAAAATGTACGTGGTGCTGTGCCCCGCACCGTCGGTCACCGTCACCCGACGATGGCCGCGAAAATCGTTCCATAGTTGGTAATTCCGGCGACGAATTAAACGAGGAGGATCTTGGTGGTGCCACATAGGATGCTCGTAAGTGTAGGTAAATCTCTGTTCAGGCTGGTCATAGCCACCGCTGACAGTCATGCTAGTGACCACATAGCGCCACCAGGCGTACCAGCGACTTTCCTCACTGGTGTCATAGGTAAAATAACAATAACGAGGTTCATGGACATCAAACCGGTCGCCGGAGCAAGTTTGGGGTTGGCTGTAATCGAACACCACTTGCCCGCCCAATTCCGTGGTGATTTTGTGAAGACGTGGCATGGGCATAGGGGTGTCGTCATCATTGCGGACCACGCGATTGGGTAATAGTACGTAGTCGTAATGTACTGGAGACAAAGAGAGAGAAGAGTCGGGCACCGACCGGATGATATCAGTAAGGATAAGTTTTTGCCCTTCGTCCTCCCCCTCCGGGTTGGAAAAAGCAAATTTAAACTGAAAGCGATTTATACCCACCAAAGGTGCGTCGGGGCCCCCGGCAGAGGAGTCGTAAACATAGGTATCAATGTGATCCAACCGCTTGGTTCCCCAAAAGGTAGGCACAACATGATCGCAACCGTGGTCTTGTTTGCAGGTTAAGTCTGAAGGCACATCGGGATAATCATCCGGCCATTTACAATTACCCGTACAGCGAGGGGCGGTGTAGAAAAGGATCTTGGCTTTAGGTTGATAATCACTGCTTTGGCGCTTGGTATATTCTATACGTTGAAGGTATCCAGCCTTGACATATTGCAATCTCCCCCTCCTGGACTGGTAATAGTTGAATTCGCGGGTGTAAAAAAGAGAAATGGCATTCCCATTTGCGTCCACTACATAATCCAAATTCCAGCGATAGCCTTTTTGCGAGCACACATGTTGTGGATCTGAAGGATATTCCGTCTCATCGTAAACCGGCGTGTAGAAGACGGATTGCTGATCAGCACCGGTATTAGGTTCAAATTCTCCACCAAAGCGATAGTGAGTGCCATCAGGGGTGATGACTTCCCAATACTCTCCTCTCTGGTCAGGATGTTCTGAATTGTCGGAGAAACGTTGCCATACTTGCCAGTGTGAATCGTCCTGTAGGTGGTAAAGATGAGGCGTTTGCTCGTCAGGGATGAGAGCGCTACTAACACCGTTAACTGAGGTCCGGACATGAGTTAGGACAACAAAGGGAACCTCCTTTAGTTTTATAGTTATAGAGAACAAAATCACCACACAAGGAGGTTCCCTATGTACAAGTATAAACGAATTTCCTTGGAACGTTTCGCCCATTACCTGTTTGATAATGCCCACGAGACACAACGCGCCGCTGAGATTCTCGCCGCTATCTTGCACGCTCGCTCCGCACGCTTGACCGAGATCGCTGCCAAAATGCACGGCTCTATGGATGCCGCCT
>JALUBW010000124.1 GCA_027044735.1 Anaerolineales bacterium | reverse complement strand
CCGCGCCGGCGCGGGTGTTGGGCCTGCCGCGGCCGCGCGTCGCGGTGGGCGAACCGGCCAACCTGACCCTGTTTGCTTTGGACGGCACGGTGGCGGCCACCATCATCGGCGGGCAAGTGGTCTGGGAGAATGCAGGCTAAAAGGCTGCGAGCCGCGTGCACCTCGCTACTGGATACGGCTATTGAATTTACCATAAATTGGTTAACATTCTCACGATGGCAGCGCCCTCACTCTTACCTCGCGGGTGCTTCGGCAAATCCTCAGCACCGCGCCCTTTTCTCTCTCCCACTGGGAGAGAGAAAGGGGCAGCCGCCGAGCGCGAGCGAGGTTCAGCGGGGAATGGGTAAGATCTTGCCACAAGTGCGACAGGCCGCACCTTTTGCAAATAGACCCTATCGAAAATTCTTGTGGTCACCTAACGCTGGTATGATCGCTTTTTGGCTTGCTATTCCCAAAAAGTCGCCGTAGGGCGACTTCGCAGGCAGTAGGTGCAGTTTCAACTGCCGCCGCTTGTGCCCTGCGACTGAAGTCACGGGCTACAAGTTGCGAAGTACACCTGTGTGGACTTCTGCTTGCACTGCACCGAAGCGTTTACTCTCGCTTACAAGGCGGATAGGCAGTTACAAATTCTTCGCGTATGTGTCACCGCGAGGCGGTCGTAGACCGCCGAAGCGGTCTCCTCCACCGTCTGGGGGATGGCTTCGCCGCCTACGGCGGCTCGCCATGACATGAAGACGAGCGCTTCTACGAGCATCTGTGTAAGTCCTGTAACTGAAATCTTGTTTGAGAATGCATTGAAAAGCCAAAAAATTCAGGGGCGCGTGGCGCGCCCCTGAACAAAACTAACGCCTGCTAAGTTCGGCTATTTATCCTTGATTTCCTCTTCCAGCATGGCGGTGGTCACCGACTTCGGGCGCTCAATCGGATGACCGAGGGCGCGCGCCCAAACCGTGTTCGCCGTCACGCCGAGCGAGCGGCCGACGCCGAACATCACAGTGTAGAAGTCCGACTCGGTGACGCCGTAATACTGTTGCAGCGTGCCGCTTAGCGCGTCCACGTTAGGCCACGGGTTCTTGGCTTTGCCGTGCTCCTTCAGCACCTCGGGGATGACCTCGTAAGCCACCTTGGCGGTCTGGAAGAGCGGGAAGTCGGGCATGTGCTTCAGAGCAAATTCAAACTGTGCCTTGTAGCGCGGGTCGGTGCGGCGGAGCACCGCGTGACCGTAGCCGGGGATAACCTGACCGCTGTTCAGCGTATCCCAAGCGTATTGGCGCATTTGTTCGTGGGTGGGCACGCCGCCGAATTTGTCCATCACACCCTTCAGCCAGTAGAGGCAGTTCTGGTTGGCAAGGCCGTGCAGCGGGCCGGCCAGCCCGTCCATAGCGGCAGAGAAGGAGTAGTAAATGTCCGAAAGCGCCGAGGAAACCAAGTAGGTGGTGTGGGCGCTTACGTTGCCGCTTTCGTGGTCGGAATGCAGGATGAAGTAAAGGCGGCTGAGGTTCTTGTATTCGGGGTTTTCAACGCCCATCATGTGGGCAAAATTGGCACCCCAGTCCAAATTGGGGTCGGGCTCAATGAACTTGCCGTCCTTGTACTTCAAGCGGTAAATGTAAGCGGCAATGGAGGGTAATTTGGCAGTGAGGCTCAGCACGTCCTCAAGCATTGGGTCCCAAAAGTCGGTCTTCTTCAGCCCTTCTTTATACTTTTTGGCAAAGAGCGATTCGGGTTGAAGGGCAAGCACCGCCGCGGCAAACAGCGTCATCGGGTGGGCGTCTTTGGGGAATGATTTGAGCACCTCAAAAACATGCGCCGGCACTTCCATGCGCTTTTTCCATTCTTCCTCAACCGAAAGGGCTTCTTCCTCGGTCGGGAAATCGCCCACCAGCAGCAGCCAGTAAAGACCGCCAACATAGGGCATGTCGTCCTTGCCGGGCTTGGGCAGTTTTTCCAGCACTTCGGGGATGGTGTGGCCGCGGAAGCGAATGCCCTCGTAGGGGTCAACGTAGGAAATATCGGTAACAAGTGCTTTCACACCGCGCAGGCCGCCCAAAATTTGGCGCATGTGTACTTGGTCAACCACCACATCGCCGTATTCCTTCGCCAACTTGCGCTGGCGTTCACGCCATTCGGGAATTTCGGCGGCAAGTCGTTCTTTCAGCAACATAGTAACCTCCATTGGAAATTTAGGATAAAAAAGGGAATGGCTTAAGCCATTCCCTGAAAGGTTTAGATGAGGCCAAACTCGGTTAGTTTGGCAACGTTGGATTTCACATGAGCGGCGGACTTGTGGAAGGCTTCCATCTCCTCGTCCGTCAGTTCGTACTCAATGACCTTTTCCACGCCCTTGCGGCCGAGCATGGTGGGCACGCCGATGAAGATGTCGTGCAGGCCGTATTCGCCGTCAAGGTAAGAGGTGGCGGGGACGATGAGGTGTTTGTCCTTGATGATGGCTTCTGCCATTTGCGCCAAAGCGGCGGAAGGAGCATAGAAGGCGCTGCCTTTCTTCAGCAAGCCGACAATTTCGCCGCCGCCCTTGCGGGTGCGCTCAACGATGGCGTCAAGTTTATCTTTGGGAAGGTATTTGTTGAGCGGCACGCCCGCGATGTTGGAATGGCTGGTCAGCGGCACCATGTCGTCGCCATGACCGCCGAGCACGTAGCAGTGGATGTTTTCTACGCTCACGCCGGTTTCCATCGCTACAAAGGCGCGCATGCGGGCTGAATCCAAAATGCCCGCTTGCCCGACCACGCGGTAAGTGGGCAAGCCCGTTACCTTCCACGTGAGGTAGGTCATCACATCCAGCGGATTGGTAAGCACGATGAAGATAGCATCGGGAGACCGCTCTATGGTTTCACGAGCAACCTTGGCAACAATTTTGGCGTTGGTGGTGAGCAAGTCGTCGCGGCTCATGCCGGGCTTCCGTGGTGAACCAGCGGTGATGATCACCACGTCGGAATCTTTGGTAGCCTCGTAATCGTTTGAACCGACTATGCTAACGTCTTTTCCTACAATCGGCATTGCTTCGGTAAGGTCAAGGGCTTTGCCTTGGGGCATTCCCTCAATGATATCCACCAGCACAATATCGGCTATTTCGCGCTCGGCAAGCCAGTGAGCGGTGGTAGAGCCGGTCATTCCAGCGCCGATGATAGAGATTTTAGCCATGGTAACCTCCTTTTGGTTAGAAACAAGTTTGGCAATGATGGGATTTATGCCATTTCTAATGATAACCCATATTTGGCATAATAAGGTAGTTACACCTGTCACCCTCGCGGGCGCACCTCGGCGAGCAGTTGGTTGAAAAGCGCTTCGTAGGCAGCGGCAGTTTGCGCTGGCGAAAAGCGGCGGGCAATTTCCTCGGGGTCGCCGCGGTAGTTTTCGGGGTTGGAAAGCACTTTTATCAGCGCTTCGGCAAGGCTTTCGTGGTCTCCTACTTCGGCAATCTCGCCCATACCGGTCATTTTCACCGGCTGGCGCACGCCGGGGAGGTTTGAGGCCACAGCCGGCACGCCGTTCATCATTGCTTCTATTTGCACCAAGCCAAAACTTTCGGTGGAATTTAGGCTCGGCAGCACCAGCACATCAAGATTGGGGTAAAAAGCCGCCATTTGGTGCGGTGAGAGCAGTCCGAGGAACTTCCAATGCCCCTCAGCCGCCAGTTTTTCGGCCATTGGGAGCACACGCCGCGCATACGCCTCCTCGCCGAGCACGTTTTGATACGGCCCTGCATAAAGCACCAGCGCCTCGGGGAAGCGTTCAAGCACGCGCGGCATTGCCCGCAAAAGCACTTCAACGCCCTTTTCGGCAGCAAGCCTCGCCGCCATGCCTATCACCGGCCTGCGGCCTTGAGGGTTGTGCGCCGCGCGAAACGCCGCAATTTCTTCCTCGCTCACCTTTGGCAAAGTCACCGGAGGCAAGATTGTGGTGAACTTTTGGCGGTAGCGGCGAGCGTAGGGGGAGTGGTCGGCGTAATCTTGGGTGTAGGTGACCAAACGGTGGGCAAAAACGGCGGCGATGTTGTTCATCACGTCCACGGCAAAGTTTGCCAGCGCGTTGATGAACCCCGACGGCAATTTCACATCGCAATGGTAGGTGAGCACGGTTGGGCGCTTGAAAAGCCGCCCGCGCACAGCCACGCCAGCGGCGTCAAACTGGGGAAGGTGCAAATGCACCACATCGTTGCGCAGGACGTGCTTTGTGGCTTCAATTCCCATCGTGGGCATTATGATGCCCTTGCTGACCTTGAAAAGCGCTGGAACGCGCACCACCCTCACGCCGTCAATCTCCTCGGTGCGCGGCAAACTGCGGTCGTACTGCGAAGTGAGCACTGTAACCTCGTGCCCCCGTTCCACCAACGCTTTGGAAAGCCGCTCAACGTAAATGGTCAAACCGCTCACATGCGGGCGATAGTAGGTCAGCACTTCAAGCACTTTCATTTTGCAACTCCGCGTATTTCTCATTCAAACAGGCTTTTGTTCGCCTTCACCCATTCCACTAACCGTGTGATGCCTTCTTCAACGCCGATGCGTGGCTTCCAGCCCAGCAGGCGCTCGGCTTTGCGGATGTCGGAAATGTAGACGCGTTGATCTCCCGGGCGCCAATCGCCGTAGGAAACGGGCACGCTCCGCCCCAAAGCCTTTTCCAACAGCGGCGCAAATTCCCGCCAGATGGAAATGGTATTTTGCGGACCGCCGCCGATGTTGAAAACTTCGCCTGCGACTTCATCGCGCCGCGCCACCGCCGCGTCGTAAGCGTTCAACAGGTCGTTAACAAACAGCACATCGCGCACCTGCTTGCCGTCGCCGTAAATGGTGATGGGGCGCCCCGTCACCGCCGCAATCACAAACCACGCCACCCAACCCTGATCTTCAATGCCGAACTGGCGCAAGCCGTAAATGCAACTCTGGCGGAAAACCACCGTTGGGATGCCGTAAATGCGGGCGTAATCGCGCACATACTGGTCGCCCGCGCCCTTGGAGCAACCGTAGGGCGAATGGAAATCCAGCGGCTGGCTTTCGGGCACGCCAAAGGGCAGGTCGGCGTAACGGTAGCGGGTTTGCTCTTCCACGATTTTGACGTCTTCCATGCCGCCGTAAACTTTGTTGGTTGAGGCGTAAATCACCATCGGGCGCTTGGGAGATTGGCGGACTGCCTCCAGCACGTTGAAAGTGCCCAAAGCGTTGATTTCAAAGTCGGTGCGGGGGTCTTCAACCGAGGTGGTGACGGCAACCTGAGCGGCGAGGTGAACCACCACGTCGGCGTCGCCCAAGGATGAAGCAAGCAGGTCGGCGTCGCGCACATCGCCGCGGATGAGCGTGAAAGCATTTGGGCCGAAGCGGCTGCGAAGCCAAGCAAGGTTGCGCTCGGCGCCAGCGCGCGAAAGGTTGTCGTAAACGGTGACGCGTTCACCACGCTCCAGCAACCGCGCCACATAGTTTGAGCCGATAAACCCGGCGCCGCCGGTGATGAAATAGTGCATACTGTCCTCCAAGTTCGTGGGTCGTAGGTCGTTACGTCGTTGGTCGGGAGGTTGTTGCGTCGTCAATTTGTGAAGGTGTAATCCGTGTCAACTTGTGGATTGAAACGCCGTAAATTGTAGCACCAACCCAACCCAAAATGACGGTCACGGCGTAGTAAACTGCGTGCATGGCAAAGGCAAATGCAAGCGCGACAGCAGAATCCACGCCCACAGCGCTGAGCACAAAAACTACCACCCCTTCCATCACGCCCAAGCCGCCCGGCGCCGAGGGAACGGCTACGCCCATGCCCACACTGCCGAGCACAAACGCCGCCCACACCATTGGTGCAGTGGGCACCAACGCTCGCAAGGTCATCCAATACGCCACAACTTGCACCGCCCAAGAGAGCACCATCAGCGCCACCACAGCGAGCAAACTTACCGGATTGGCAAGCGCTTCAAGCCCATCAAGGAATGAAAGCCCCCAGTTCACCAGCGTTTTGAGCAGGGAGTTGTGGGCTTTCTCTTCTAGATAGCGCAGCCACAGCGCCACGCGCTCCCTCCAAATTGCGGCGGCGGCTAATGCTGCCAGAACCGCCAGCGCCCCGCCACCGAACGCCCAAGAGGTGTGGCGCGCCCACGGCAAATCCAGCACCCACGGCAGCGAGCCTATCAGCATCCCCGCGAGGAGCACTACATCAAAAAGCCGCTCCACCACCACCGTGGAAAGCGCGTGCCAAAACGAAACTTTGGCTTTGGGCGAGGCGACCAAAGCGCGCATGGCTTCGCCCGCGCGGAAGGGGATGATGTTGTTGACCAAGTAGCCGAGGTTGAGCGCCCAAAACGCATCCCACCAGCGGAGGCGAGCCCCCAAAAGCAAGCGCCAAGCCGTGGCGCGCAGCCCCAGCGAAACCGCTAAAAGTGCTGCCGCTCCAAGGAGTACCGGCAATGGAATTTGCTTCAGCGAAGCCCAAAGCCGCTTTGTGTCGGTAAACGCAAACACGGCAACAAGCACAACCGCGCTTATCGCAAAACCGGGCAGGGCGCGACGCCAGCCTTTCCCCAACACGGCGCGCTAATCCTCCCCCAGCCGCAACACCGCCAGAAAGGCTTCTTGCGGAATTTCAACCTGCCCCACCATTTTCATGCGCTTTTTGCCGCGTTTTTGCTTTTCCAGCAGTTTTTTCTTGCGCGTCACATCGCCGCCGTAGCATTTGGCGAGCACGTCTTTGCGCAGGGCTTTGACGTTGGCGCGCGAAATTACCCTTCCACCCGCAACTGCTTGTATCGGCACGGTGAAAAGTTGCCGCGGGATGAGTTCTTTGAGTTTGGAGACCAGTTTTTGCCCTTTGTGGTATGCCTCGTCGCGGTGGACAATTGCCGCCATTGCGTCAACCGGCTCGCCGTTGACCAAAATGGTGAGTTTGACAAGGTCGCCAGCGCGGTATTCAAGGAATTGGTAGTCCAGAGAAGCGTAGCCGCGGGTGCGTGATTTGAGTTGGTCAAAGAAATCCACGATGAGTTCCGAAAGCGGCATTTCAAAATTGAGCACCACGCGCTCTGGTGAGGGGTATTCCTGACCGACGAAGACGGCGCGCCGCTTGGTAGCCAGTTCCATCACCGCGCCGTAAAATTCGGTCGGGGTGAAAATTTGCAGTTTTACCCACGGCTCACGGATTTCGGCAATTTCGGCTTCATCGGGCATTTCGGCAGGGGAATCAATAACCACCGTGCGCCCATCGCGCAGCACAACTTGGTATTCCACCGAGGGGGCGGTAACCACAATGTCCAAGCCGTATTCGCGCTCCAGCCGCTCTTGCACAATTTCCATGTGGAACATGCCCAAAAACCCACAGCGGAAGCCGAAGCCGAGGGCTTGCGAGGTTTCGGGTTCGTAAACCAGCGCGGCGTCGTTGAGTTGGAGTTTGGCGAGGGCGTCGCGCAGGTCTTCGTAGTCGTCGCTTTCCACGGGGTAAATTCCGGCGAAGACCATCGGCTTGGGGTGGCGGTAGCCGAGGAGCGGTTCGGGAGCAGGGCGCTGGGCGTTGGTGATTGTGTCGCCGACGCGGGCATCGCGCACGGTTTTCAAACCGGTAGCGATATAGCCGACTTCGCCCGCAGTGAGTTTGCCGGTAGGCGTCATGTGGGGGGTGAAAACACCGATTTCCACCGGCTTGAACGAAGCGCCCGTAGCCATCAGCATCAGCGTATCATCGGCGCTCACCGTGCCGTCAACAATGCGCACATACGCCACAACGCCTTTGTAGGGGTCGTAGTGGGAATCAAAGACGAGGGCGCGCAGCGGGGCAGTGGGGTCGCCCTGCGGCGGCGGGATTTCGCGCACCACCGCCTCAAGCACCGCCTCAACGTTTGTGCCCTCTTTGGCGGAGACGCGCAGAATTTGGTCGGCGGGCGTGCCGAGCAGGCTTTCTATTTCTTTGGCGACCTCATCTGGGCGGGCAGAGGCGAGGTCAATTTTGTTGATGACGGGGATGATTTCTAAATCATTTTCAAGCGCGAGGTAGAGGTTTGCCAAAGTTTGGGCTTCAACGCCTTGGGTGGCATCCACAACCAAAAGCGCGCCTTCGCAAGCGGCGAGGGCGCGGCTGACCTCGTAGCCAAAGTCCACATGGCCGGGGGTGTCAATGAGGTTGAGTTCGTAGGTGTTGCCGTCTTGGGCGGTGTAAAGCATCCGCACGGCGGAGGCTTTGATGGTAACGCCCTTTTCGCGCTCCAAATCCATATCGTCCAGCACCTGCTCGGTCATTTCACGCGGCGAAATCGTGCCGGTGAGTTGGAGCAGGCGGTCGGCTAATGTGGACTTGCCGTGGTCAATGTGGGCAATTATGGAGAAATTGCGGATGTGCTCTGCCATAGCGGCAGTAAGTATACCATTGTGGGGATTAAGGGATTGAGGGATTGAGGGATTGAGGGATTGAGGGATTGAGGGATTGAGGGATTGAGGGATTGAGGGATTGAGGGATTGAGGGATTGAGGGATTGAGGGATTGAGGGATTGGGGGATTGGGGGCTAAGGAATTGAGGGGGCGAGGGATTGAGGTGGGGGAGATGGCGGGTCAATGAAAGTGTGGTGGATGGCATCGGCGAGGGCAAAGCGACCCATGCGGACGTGATGATTGTATGCTTCCTCAGCATACCCTTTACACGCGCTACTTGGTTCTTGATCATTGGCTTCACAAAATTCCTGCCAGAGTTGCTCAGCGAAACGCTTACCTGGAATGCTACAGTTAAGGAAAGCGAAGGCAACAGCCCCAATGTAATCGTAAAGTGCTTCCTCACCCTTATCACTTTGCTCAATAAGGACTTGCCTTATGCCAGTCAAGGCGGACAGTATTGCCATAGAGTGACGCTGAGCGACGGCTTCTTTGAGTATATTGACCAAAGAATGAGTAGCCCACTTGCCAAGCCAACCGTGTTCCCCTAATAGAGCAGGCGCCCGATCACACTCCTTGCTATGGGGGTAAAGTTTTATTACTTCACACCCAACTTCAGAAAGGGCATAAGCGAGTTCGGCGGAGTCTTTCTTCCACTTGATTTCAGGAGGCAGTTGATCATATATGTTCAAGAGGCCTCTCGCTTCTCTTATGAATGCGGAAAACGCCATTAGCGACGGCTCAGAAGAGGATTTCAGTAACACATTCTTCATTCCCCATATTGCTTTCTCAAGGGAGGTGCCGTCGTAAACTAGAGTGGCTTTAGAAGATTGCAAACTTGTACACCTTTTTATTACTTCCCCTAGCGTTTGTATTGCCATGACCTGCACTTCCCCTGTGTTTGACTCCCTGCCGAGTAAACTAAGATACCCCACGTAACGCTCAAACTTTTCGTTCTTCCCCCTTCGAAAAGATTTTACAGCAGAACGTTTGAGAAAAATTAACAACGACCTCAAATGTACTATCATCAAGCCCAACACAGAAAAAATCACTGCAAATATAGTTAAAATTAACAGCATGACGATAGACATTTTTCCCCCTGCACAAAATAGAAAGATGCATAAGAGCAGTACCACTATTACTGTGATACTTAACGTCATAACGGTTTTTATTTTATCCCCGATTTCATTGAGCAGCACGTGGCGTACAGACGCACTAGCCGTTTGCCCTAAAAGGAGAGGTACGCCAACAAGGTAAAGCACAATAGTAATCAAAGCATCCCATGGCAGTGATACACTACACATTGTTTCCTCCCATCACCATTTTGGACACCGAAAATTATTAGTTTCCTCAAAAACCGCTCTTGCTAGTTGAAGTAGAATATCATCTGGGGTGTCTATAGATTTTTGAGCGTAAACTTTAATGCCGAGATGGTTTAAAAGGGGGCAAATGAGACCCGGTTGCTCAACCGTGTAAACCGCCGCCGTTTTTTTGTCAACATGGGGGGGGCGGACCCCATTGTCCCTTAGCTCGGCGAGTCGCTCTTCTATATTCTTGCCGGCATCTGGGTTGCCAGGACGCTTAAAGTTTGCGAGGTTTCCTGTCAAATCCCCTTCAAAAAGCCAATAAAGCAAAATCAAGCCGAGTTGCGATTCTACCTGGCTATGAATCGTGCGCTTGTAAAGATCCTGCCACACCTTGTCCTCACCAGGGGGAAGGCGTATGTCAAAGATGACCACGTCATAAGGTTTGCCCTTGCGTTTGGCTGACCTAAGGTGGTCTATGCCATCTGCCACATTTTCGGCAAGGTGAAAGATGTATTCACCACTGTAATACACCGGTGCCATTTGCTCTACCAATTCAAAGCGTGCACTGTCTTCAATCCATAGCATTCTTTTCCGTTGCCTGAACTTTCCCATTGTTCCCTCCTAAAGGTAAAATGAGCGTAAATTTGGTCAAAAACGGCTGGTGGTAATAATCGGGGGAATTTTTATCCCGCTCTTTATAAGCGGCGGGACGGCTCTCCACTTTTATATCTCCGCCGTGATCTTTCAGCACCCGCTTGGCGTCGGCGAGCCCCATACCAGTGCCCATGCGGTAGCGGTCGGTAGCAAGCCTGCCGCGGTAGCCGATCTCAAAAATGGTTTCATACTCGTCTTCGGGTATGGGAACACCCCAGTTTTCAACCGCGATCCTGACCTCCTTCGGGTATGGCGAATCACATTCTATTGTGACATCAACCCAAGGCATTTTCCCCCTCCCTCGGCGCCAAGTATATTTGATCGCGTTATGAATTATGTTCGAAAACGCGCGCAAGAGGTCGCGGCGTTTGCCCCACACTTTAGGGTCAATCCCTTCGCAAAGGTTTCGTAGCCTTACCTCAACCCCTCTGCTATCAGCAAACTCGCTCATGTTTTCTGCCGCACGAGCAACAAGTTCCACTACCGAAATTTCCTCAAGTGGTTCCTCTTCTCTTGCCCCTGTGGTTAAAAAATCCCGTAGTGCCGAAAGCGCAGGCTCCATTTGTTTCACAGCAACATAAGAATTCACCAGTGGTGCTAACAATGTTGCTTGTTCTAACTCATCAATAGCCCGGTAGGCGTTCTTCACCACGGCTCTCGGCAGACGCCCTGGCCTTATTCTATTTAGCGTATCCCTAATGTCGTCGGCTAAATGACGCAGAAAACTTGCCTGCACTTCCTTTATACTAATTTCATTGCGATAGGTGTTTAGCCTCTGAATACTTTGCTCAAGGAAGTCCCACTGGGGTGGAAGGAGCGCTCCTCTTGTCCAATCGTCTTTTTCCGATTCACTAATTAGTTTTTCCAATGCCCTTACCAGCCTATTTGCGTATTTTTCCAAAATAATATCCGGCTCGGTTGTGACGGCGGCTTTGAACTGCATCCCAAGGCTGCGCGCAATGAAATCCAGAGTTGGACGCAGGGCCTTCTCTACCATCTGCAAAGTGGTTGAGTTGTAATGAATTACACGCCCAATATCCAGCGCCAGTTCAGTGACGTGTTCCCGGAGCCTTCTTTCTTCTTCCCTGTGTTTGTACTCTTTGGTCTTATCGGCCAGACAGCCGTAATAACCAACAACAAACCCTTTTTCATCTCGCAACGGCTTACAAAACATCTGCACAATCACTTTGCTCTCGCCGTTTTCCCTTTGAACTTTGAACTCTACCTTATCGTTTCTCAACCAGTCACCTTTAGCCTCCATTTCCTCAGCCTCGCGAAGCAAATTTTCGCGAAGGTCTGGGTCAGCGTAATAATCGGCTATGCTCCCTCTGGGGTCGCCGTTTTCGGGGAGATTCAACATCTGGCGGATCGGTTTGCTTGCGAGCAAGAACTTACCGTCAGGTCGTACAAGGTAGAAGCCAGCAGGCAACGCTTCTGGCCCCAACTGATGAAAGCGAGCCTTTATTTCCCCATCCGGTATCTTCTTACGTGCGTGGATTCTTTCATCCATTGCCCGCCTCCGGCAGGGTAAACGAAACGATCATTGTGACCATTATAGCAAATATGACGCGCAACGATGCGCAGGAAACACATTTTTCCCTCCAATTCCTTGAACCACAACTGCGGATGGTAAAATTTCTAACGCCAAGGGCGCCAAGAAATGCAAAGGGCGCCAAGGTTAACGCAGAGGCGCAGAGGAAAACACAGAGACGCAGAGAGAAAGCAAAGACGCAAAGAAGTTTAACGCCAAGAACGCCAAGAACACAAAGGGCGCCAAGGATTAACGCAGAGACGCAGAGAGAAAGCAAAGACGCAAAGAAGTTTAACGCCAAGAACGCCGAGAACACAAAGGACGCCAAGGATTAACGCAGAGACGCAGAGAGAAAGCAAAGACGCAAAGAAGTTTAACGCCAAGAACGCCAAGAACACAAAGGGCGCCAAGGATTAACGCAGAGACGCAGAGAGAAAGCAAAGACGCAAAGAAGTTTAACGCCAAGAACGCCAAGAACACAAAGGGCGCCAAGGATTAACGCAGAGGCGCAGAGAGAAAGCAAAGACGCAAAGAAGTTTAACGCCAAGAACGCCGAGAACACAAAGGACGCCAAGGATTAACGCAGAGACGCAGAGAGAAAGCAAAGACGCAAGGAGGGTAACGTAGAGGGCCCCAATCCCCCAATCCCTCATTGCCTCAATCCCTATCGCTTTCTGTGTTCTCTGTAAATTTCTGTGTTTTCTGTGGTTCCCTTTCTCAATGCTTTCTGTGCTTTTTCCCTTGCGGCAGATAGAACCCTACTCAACGCCCCAACGCCCCAACGACCTAACGACTTCACGACTTCACGACCTCACGACTTCACGACCCAACGACTAACTCCATCATGGCTAAATCCAAATCCGGCGTAACACCAATTCGCAGTCAATATCTGGAACTCAAGCGGCAGTATCCCAATGCCATTTTGTTCTTCCGCTTGGGCGATTTTTACGAAACTTTTGATGAGGACGCGGAACTCGTTAGCCGCGAACTTGACATTGTGCTCACTTCGCGCAATGTGGCAAAGGGGGTGCGTGTGCCGATGGCGGGCATCCCCTACCACGCTGTAGAAAGTTACCTCGCCAAATTGATAGCCAAGGGCTACCACGTGGCTATCGCCGAGCAAATCGGCGAGCCCGGCAAGGGGCTGATGGAGCGCAAGGTGGTGCGCGTCGTCACACCGGGCACGGTTGTAGAGCCAAACCTGCTCTCGGCGGAAAGCAACAACTACCTCGCC
Source organism: Anaerolineales bacterium (assembly GCA_027044735.1). Lineage (GTDB taxonomy): Bacteria > Chloroflexota > Anaerolineae > Anaerolineales > DRMV01 > JALUBW01. The sequence goes on along the minus strand of JALUBW010000124.1, from coordinate 168 downwards.
GCGGTCATCATCACCGGCAAATCGGCGGGCGTGGCATACGCCGACATCACCACCGGCGAATTTGCCGCCACGCAAATTGAATCGCCCGACCCGCTCGCCGCAGTGCGCGCCGAACTCCTCCGCCTGCGCCCCGCGGAAGTGCTCCACCCCGAAAGCCTCACCTTGCCC
>JALUBW010000123.1:8880-13257 GCA_027044735.1 Anaerolineales bacterium | reverse complement strand
ACGCAAAGACGCAAAGGGAGGAACAAAGAGCGCAAAGAAAAATTCTGTGTTCTCTGTAAATTTCTGTGTTTTCTGTGGTTTTTATTCAATCAGTGATATGGATTTACAGTTTCGTCAAGGGTTTCAATTTCCCACGCGAGGCGTGGGCGGATTGGGCCGGGGCGGCGCTCAGGCCATTGGCTGCCGGGCGCGCCGGTTATGTCCACATCAAACGCGAGCACATTGTCGTGCTGGAAGTAGCGCTTGACACGGTAGGAACTTGCATTCACCGAAATGAGGTAGCGCCCTTCGTTGAGCAAGTCGGCGGGGATAGTGGCGCGGCTGATGTAGTGCCCCGCGGGGCGCACTTCCCAGTGTTCGTACATTTCGTGTTCGTCGGTGTCAAACGAGGTGAAGACATACTCGCCGCGCATGGTGAGCAGGTAAATGCCAACGCGCAACCCCTTGATGGGAGCATCCAACCGGTATTCCATTTCCACAGTGAGCGGCTCGGTGGAGCGCACGGTTTCGGCGATGTTGCCGCGCGGGTCTTTCAGCCGCAGGGCAATCGGGCGGAAGGGGTGCGCTTGCGGCGGAATTTCCTTGTCCCGCCACCGCTTTTCGCCAGAATGGGCGACCTGCGATGAAAGGTAGTAGGTGACGGCATCCTCGGTTGGGCCGCGAAAGGCGATTTTGCCGTTCTCAAGCACGATGCACTCCTCGGTGAGCCGTTGAATGGCGGACATGTTGTGGCTCACAAAGAGCACCGTGCGGCCTTCCTGTGCCACGTCGCTCATGCGCCCAAGGCATTTGCGCTGGAAGGCGGCGTCGCCGACCGCCAGCACTTCATCCACAACCAAAATTTCGGGTTCAAGGTGCGCCGCCACCGCAAACGCCAGTCGCACATACATGCCGCTGGAGTAACGCTTGACGGGCGTATCCAAAAACTGCTCAATTTCGGCAAAGGCAACTATTTCGTCAAACTTGCGGTCAATTTCGGCGCGGCGCATCCCGAGGATTGCGCCGTTGAGGTAGATGTTTTCGCGGCCGGTGAGTTCGGGGTGAAATCCGGTGCCGACTTCAAGCAATGAGCCGACCCTTCCCCAGAGGGCGGCGTAGCCTTCGGTAGGCTCGGTGACGCGCGAGAGGATTTTGAGCAGGGTGGACTTGCCTGCCCCGTTGTGTCCGATAATGCCAAGCACCTGGCCGCGGCGCACATCAAACGAAATGTTTTTGAGCGCCCAAATGCTGGTGCTCCCGCCGGGGAGTTCGCCGCGCAGCGAGCGGAAGGGGCGCTTTACGGCTTCAACGATGAGGTCGCGCAGGGTGTCGTAGTTGCCCGCCCGCGCGCCGATTTTGTATTCCTTGCCGAGGTTTACAGCCCGTATCGCCAGTTCGCTCATCACACCACATCCGCAAAGCGCCGCTCCATGCGGCGGAAGAAGAACAAGCCGGTTACGAAAAGCACCAGCGCCACCCCGAACGAAATTCCAACGATTGTTTCTAACGGCAGGGCGGTTTTGGGCTTCACGCCCAGCACCATCCAGCGGAAGGCTTCAATGACGCCGGTCATTGGGTTGAGGGCAAAAACCCATTGCCACTTGGGCGATACGGACGAAATTGAGTAGCCCACCGGCGAGAGGAAGAGCAAAATTTGCGTGAGGACGGGGATGATGTAGCCGACATCGCGGTAAAGCACGTTGAGCGCCGAAAGCCACAGCCCTACGCCGAGCACGGCTATCAACGTCATCAGCACTCCAATCGGCACAAGCAAAATTTGTATGGGAATGGCTACTCCGTAAGCCAAAATCATCGCCAGCAGCACGAAAAAGGCGATGGTGAAGTCCACCAATCCGCCGAAGACCGAAGCCAGCGGCACGGCGAGCCGCGGGAAGTAAACCTTGGTTATCAAACTGCGGTTGGTGAGCATTGAGCGCCCCGAAGCCGTAAGGGCTTTTGAAAATAACCCCCAAGGCAACAGCGCCGCAAAGCGGAAAAGCGGGCCGGGCACGCCGTCAGTGCCCAAGTGCGCCAAGCGGCCGAAGACGAATTCCAACACCACCATGTTTATCAGCGGGTTGAGAATTGCCCACAGCGCGCCTAACACCGTTTGCTTGTAGCGAACTTTGATGTCGCGCCATGTGAGGAAAAACACCAACTCGCGGTATTCCCACAACTCGCGCAAATTTAGCGCCATCCAGCCCTTGGTGGGGCGCAGGATGACGCTCGGCGGGGGTGCGTCGTCGGGAAGGGAAATGGAAGATGCCATAGGAAAAAAGCCGCGCTTATGGAATTTCGTGGCGGTTGGCGCGATACCACTCAACCGTGCGTTTTAAGCCTTCGTCAAACGGCGTTTTGGCTTCCCAGCCGAAGAATTTTTTGGCGCGGGAGACGTCTAACATACGGCGCGGTTGCCCGTTGGGCTTGGTGGTATCCCACACAATTTCGCCGGTGAAGCCAGTTTCTTTGGCAATGCGCTCGGCGAGGTCTTTGATGGAAATTTCCCAGCCGGAGCCGAGGTTGACGGGAAGTTCGCGGTCGTATTTTTCGGAGGCTTCAACGATGGCCTCGGCGGCGTCGGCAACATAAAGGAATTCGCGCGTCGGCGAGCCATCGCCCCAGAGTACCACTTGCTTGTCGCCGCGCTCCTGCGCTTCAATCATCTTGCGGATGAGGGCGGGAATGACGTGCGAAGTTTCCAAATCAAAGTTGTCCTTGGGACCGTAAAGGTTGACCGGCAGCAGGTAAATTGCGTTGAAGCCGTACTGCTGGCGGTAAGCCTGCGCCTGCACAAGGAGCATTTTCTTCGCCAGCCCATAGGGAGCGTTGGTTTCTTCAGGGTAGCCATCCCAAAGGTTTTCTTCTTTGAAGGGCACGGGCGTGTATTTGGGGTAAGCGCAAATCGTGCCGATGGCGACGAATTTCTTTACGCCGTAGCGCCAAGCCTCGTGCATGAGTTGGACGCCCATCATTAGGTTGTCGTAAAAGAACTCGGCGGGGTGGGCGCGATTAGCGCCGATTCCGCCGACGCGCGCGGCAAGGTGGATGATGAGGTCGGGGCGTGCGTCTTCCATCAAGCGCACCACGTCCTCGTGCTTTACGAGGTCGTAATCCTTGCTGCGCGGCACGAAAATGTCGGTGGCGCCGCGCTTTTTCAACTCGTCCACAACAAACGAGCCTAAAAAACCGGCGCCGCCGGTGACCACCACTTTTTTGTCCTGCCAAAATTCGCTCATTTTTACCTCTCGCTACCGGTTTGCAAAGCCTCAAGGTATAGGCGGGTGTATTTGTGCACCTTGGGGCTTGTTAGCGCCTCTTTTAGCGTAAACCAGCGGAAATTTTTGTGTTGCTCTTTGGGGAGCATCGCCAGCGGCACATTGTACTCTATTTGGTAGCCAAGTGTCACGTAATGTATGCCTTTTTCTCTTTGGCCGCGAAAAGCCTCGCTCGGGTACAGGTGCGCCCACGAGCCGAGCATTTTTGCTTGTTCAAATGGCAGTTCCGTGCCGAGTTCGGAGGCGGTAATGCGCCTAAACGCTTCGGTGTGGCTTTCGCCTTTGCGGATTCGCCCGCCCGGGACAAACCACCACCCTTCCGCTGGCGGGTTGCGCCGCTTGCCCAGCAATACTTCTTTTCCGCCCAGCCGGGTGATGATGAGGTCTATGGAGACCAGCGGGGCGTTTTCCGCGACGCAGAGGAAGACGTCGCGCTCCAAAAAGCCCGCGCTCATCCCTTGTATTTCCTTTCAAGGCGCTCCAAGTCGGCATCTACCATCATGTGGATAAGTTCTTCAAAAGTGACGCGCGGTTCCCACCCCAATTTTTCGCGGGCCTTTGAAGCATCGGCCACCAAAATGTCAACCTCGGCTGGGCGGAAAAAGCGCGGGTCTTGCTTTACGTAATCGCGGTAGTCCAACCCCACGTGCGAGAATGCCACTTCGCACAGTTCGCGCACCGAATGGGTTTCGCCGGTGCCGATGACAAAATCTTCGGGTTCGTCTTGCTGGAGCATGAGCCACATGGCGCGCACGTAATCGCCTGTGTAGCCCCAATCGCGCTTTGCCTCAAGGTTGCCGAGGCGCAGTTCATCGGCCAAGCCCAGTTTGATTTTCGCCACACCGTTTGTCACTTTGCGGGTGACGAATTCAAGCCCGCGCCTTGGGCTTTCGTGGTTGAACAGAATGCCCGACACGGCGAAAAGGTTGTAGGATTCGCGGTAGTTTACCGTGATCCAATGGCCGTACACTTTGGCTACGGCATAGGGGCTGCGCGGGTAAAACGGTGTCGTTTCCTTTTGAGGGACTTCGCGCACTTTGCCGAACATTTCGCTTGACGATGCTTGGTAGAAGCGCGCCTGCGGTCTGACCAGCCGCATTGCTTCCAGCATGCGCACCACACC
>JALUBW010000123.1:0-8780 GCA_027044735.1 Anaerolineales bacterium | reverse complement strand
CCCGCCGTGCACGCGGTTGAGAGCCGCGCGGAATTTCTCCGACTGCTCGTATTCCCTCAGCAGGGCTTCCATGCCAACATGCATTTTGGGTTCAACGTAGACATGGGCGGCGAGGGTTATCAGCGCGGCAACGCGGCGCTTGCATTGCGCCGCGCAGTAAAGGGCGATTGTGCCGCCGTCGCTGTGCCCGACCAGCGCCGCTTGCTCAATGCCAAAGTGCTCAAGCAGTGCTTGCAGGTCGTCAACATCGGGCGCAAAGTCGGGGACGTGCAGGCGGTCGCGCGCCTCCGACCGCCCGTAGCCCCAGCGGTCGTAAGCAATCACACGGTAGCCTGCTCCTACCAGCGCCGGAATTTGCCTGCGCCAAGCGGCGCTACTCCCCAGCCCGTGGTGCAACAGCACCACCGGAAAGCCCTCCCCTTCGGTTTGGACAAACAAGCGGTGGCCGTGCAGGGTGAGAAACATTTGGTGGACGCAGAGGACGCCAAGATTTATGCAAAGACGCGGAGAAAGCAGAGGCACAGAGAGCGCCAAGAGGTTAACGCCAAGGACGCCAAGGGAGCAAAGGCCGCCAAGGGTAACGCAGAGACGCAGAGAGAGCGACGCAAAGACGCAGAGAAATGCAAAGACGCAAAGAAAAAGTTTCTGTGTTTTCTGTAAATTTCTGTGTCTTCTGTGGTTTTCTTATCTGCGTTTTTCTTCTTAATCGGCTTGGTCTGCGCCACCGAATCACAGCGGTATGTTGCCGTGTTTTTTGGGTGGGTTGGAGTCGCGTTTGTTTTGTAGCATTTCCAAAGCGTTTATCAAGCGCGGGCGGGTTTCGTGCGGTTCAATCACGTCGTCCAAGTAGCCGCGCGCCGCGGCGATGTACGGGTTCGCAAATTTTTCGCGGTATTCGGCCACCAGTTCGGCTTTGCGCGCCACGGGGTCTTCGGCTTCGGCGAGTTCACGGCGGAAGATGATGTTGACCGCGCCGTCGGGGCCCATCACCGCCAACTCGGCGCTCGGCCAAGCGACGTTGAAGTCGCCGCGCAGGTGCTTGCTGCTCATCACGTCATAAGCGCCGCCGTAGGCTTTGCGCGTCACCACGGTCAACTTCGGCACGGTCGCCTCGGCGTAGGCGTAGAGCAATTTTGCGCCGGCGCGGATAATGCCGCCGTGCTCTTGCACCGTGCCGGGCATGAAGCCGGGCACATCCTCAAAAGTGACCAGAGGGATGTTGAATGCGTCGCAGAAGCGGATGAAGCGCGCCGCTTTGGTGGAGGCGTTGATGTCCAACACACCCGCGAGCACCGCTGGCTGATTGGCGATGATGCCCACCGTGCGCCCGCCCAAGCGCGCAAATCCAACCACTATGTTGGGCGCAAACTGCTCGTGAATTTCGTAAAATTCGCCGTTATCAACCACGCGGTGGATTACTTCTTTGATGTCGTATGGCTTGCTGGGGTCGTCAGGCACAATGTAATCCAATTCTTCATCCGAGCGGAGCGGGTCATCCCCAGTTTCCACAACCGGCGGGTCTTCCATGTTGTTCTGCGGCAAGTACGAAAGCAAGCGCCGCACCGCCATCAGCGTTTCCGCCTCAGAATCGCCGACCCAATGCGCCACGCCCGATTTTGTGGCGTGGACGTCTGCGCCGCCGAGGTCTTCAAACGAAACATCCTCGTGCGTAACCGCTTTTACCACCTGCGGGCCGGTCACGAACATATACGAGGAATGCCGCACCATGAAGATGAAATCGGTAATGGCGGGGGAATAGACCGCGCCGCCCGCGGCAGGTCCCATTATCACGCTGATTTGAGGAATCACGCCCGAGGCGAGGGTGTTGCGCAAGAAAATTTCCGCATAGCCGCCGAGCGAATCCACGCCTTCTTGGATGCGCGCCCCGCCTGAGTCGTTCAGCCCGATTACCGGAGCGCCGTTTTTGAGCGCCATATCCAGAATTTTGATGATTTTGTGGGCATGGGCTTCGCCAAGGCTGCCGCCCATCACCGTGAAATCCTGCGAAAAAACGTACACCAAGCGCCCGTCAATCGTTCCCCAACCGGTGACCACGCCGTCGCCAAGGTAGCGCTTTTCGGGCATGCCAAACTCGGTGGCGCGGTGGGTGACGAACATGCCGATTTCGCGGAACGAACCGGGGTCTAAGAGCAAATCAATGCGCTCGCGTGCGGTCAATTTCCCCTGCTTGTGGCGGGCTTCAATACGCTTTATGCCGCCTCCGAGTCGGGCTTGCTCTTTCAAGCGGCGCAATTTTTCAATTTTGGGGTTCGGCTTTTTGGTCATGTTTCTCTCCGCTTGTGGTGGGATGGCCAAATGTAGAGCACTGCTGCAGCCCACGTCATGGCCACGCCAAAAACCAGCAGGCCGGTTATGAATGGGCGATTGGCGGTTAGGCTTGGTATGCGCAACAGGTAATGGTCAATCCAAAACAACGGGGCAAACACGCTTGCGGCGGCGACGACGCCGTAAGGGAAAATTTTGTTGTCGGTAAACCAGAGCAAAATTAGCGCTGTCCCGGCCGCTCCCCACGCCAGCCCGCTTGCCCATAGATACCATCTTGGGATTGCAACCGGCATGGAACTCAGTGCTTTTGCTAAACGCAGAGCCGTTTCAAAGCGCAACCAGCCCCAACCGGTTATTATAAACACCACTACAAGCAAAACGATGCCGCAAATGCTGCGAATTGTGCCACGTGAAAGCATGTCGTCCTCAGGGAATTTCCAGCGTGATTTTGCCCAATTGCTTGCCGCGCTCCAGCCGCTCTTGGGCGGCGCGCGCCTCCGCTAACGGGAAGGTTTTGTCCAGCACTGGCTTGAGTTTGCCAGCAAACACAAGCCGCATCACATCGCGAAAATCCTTTTGCGGCGACATGGTAGAGCCGATAACGCTGAGGTGCTTGCCGAAAATGTAGCGGTTGTCAATTTGGAATTTGGGGCCTCCGGTATTGCCGACGGTGAGGATGCGCCCGCCTTTCCGCGCCGCTTTGAAACTCAGCGGGAACGTGGTGCCGACGTTGTCAACCACCACATCCACGCCGCGCTTGCCGCTCAGCCGGTAAACCTCTTTTGCCCAGTTCTCGGTTTTGGAGCGGTCAATGAGGAAATCCGCCCCCAGTTGCTCCGCCAAAGTGAGTTTGCGGGCGCTTGAGCCGACCACGTAGACGGTGCATCCCGTCAGTTTGGCGATTTGGATGCTGGCGGTGTTGACGCCGCCCGAAGCGCCGACGACAAGCACGTGCTCGCCCGGGCGCAGACCGCCGCGGGTGATGAGCGAGTGCCATGCGGTTTGGAAAACGAGCGCCGCGGCGGCGGCTTCGCGGTAGCCAAAGCCTTTGGGCAAAGCCATGAGGTTGCGCGCGGGCACGACCACATACTCGGCATAAGTGCCGGAGCGCGTTTCGCCCAAAAGTTGCCAATGCTCGCAGAGGTTATCCTGCCCTGCAAGGCAAAATTCGCATTTGCCGCAACCGATGTTGGGGTTGATGACCACGCGGTCGCCGACTTGCCATTCGGTCACGCCTTCGCCCAAAGCGGCAATGTCGCCTGCGCCGTCCGCGCCGAGAATGTGGGGGTATTGCAGGCGCAAGCCGGGCCAGCCCTCGCGCACCCAAAGGTCAAGGCGGTTGAGCGCCGCCGCCCGCAGACGCACTAAAACTTCGCCATAGCCGGGGGAAGGGGTTGGCACATCGCCGTACTGCAATACATCAAGCCCGCCGTGTTTGGTGATGAAAACTGCTTTCATGGGGGAAGTGTTCCTTTGGTATGTGCTCCTGTGTCAAGTGTTCCTGTGTCAAGTGTTCCTGTGTCAAGTGTTCCTGTGTCAAGTGTTCCTGTGTCGGGCACTCGGTGACTCGCAACTCGCCATTCGCAATTCGCGATTCGCAACTCGCCATTTGCAATTCCCTACACTCTCAGCCCAGTTTCCAAGCGGGCAATCACCAGCCGCTGGATTTCGCTAGTGCCTTCGTAAATTTCGGTGATTTTGGCGTCGCGGAAGAAGCGCTCCACCGGCAGTTCCTTGGAATAGCCCATCCCGCCGTGGATTTGCACCGCCGCCCACGCGCAATACATCGCCGTTTCGGAGGCAAACAATTTCGCCATTGAAGCCTCAAGGGTGTAGCGCGCGCCAGTTTCCTTTGCCTTTTCCTTTGCCAGTGCGGCGTTGTAAATCAGCGCCCGCGCGGCTTCAATGCGCATTTTCATATCGGCAATTTTGAAGCCCGTTCCCTGAAATTCGCCGATTTTGTGCCCAAAAGCCTCACGTTCTTGGACATACTGGCGAGCGGCTTCGTAAGCGGCTTCGGCGATCCCCAAAGCCTGCGCCGCGATGCCAATGCGCCCGGCGTCCAGCACCGCCATTGCGATTTTGAAGCCTTGCCCTTCCTCGCCGAGACGGTTTTCAACCGGCACTTTCACATTGTCAAAGCCGATTTCGCTGGTAGCCGAAGCGCGGATGCCGAGTTTGGGCTCTTTTTTGCCGCGCACCAAGCCGGGGCTGTTGCCGTCCACGATGAAGGCGGTGATCCCGCGGTGCCCCTTTTCGGGATTGGTCATGGCAAACACCACGAAATAGTCCGCTACCGGCCCGCTGGTGATCCAGTTTTTGCGCCCGTTGAGGATGTAGTAGTCGCCTTCGCGGGTGGCGCGCGTGCGCATATTTGCCGCATCCGAGCCGGAGGAAGGCTCGGTCAGCGCATATGCGCCGATGGCTTGCCCCGACGCGACCGGCACAACGTACTTTTGCTTTTGCTCCTCGGTGCCGTATTTGAGGATGCCGTGGCAGAAAAGCGAATTGTTGACCGACATGATGGTGCCGTGAGCGGCGTCAACTTTGCTGATTTCGGTCTCGGCGAGCACATAAGCAAGCGTATCCATGCCCGCGCCGCCGTATTCCTCCGGCACTTCAATCCCCATAAAGCCCATCTCGCCCATTTTGCGGATGGTTTCCATCGGAAATTCACCGCTTTCGTCGTATTCAGCAGCGATTGGGGCAATTTCCTGCTCGGCAAATTCGCGCGCCGCCTGTTGAATCATGCGGTGTTCATCGGTGAGAATGTGCTCAAATGCAAAGCGACCCATTTTTGCCTCCAAAGGGTGGAATTTGAAATGATTGCAGTACGGATTTCATTATAGCATGTGGGGCAATGGGCGAAGGTTGGCTTTGGGGCTGGTTTGGGGAATTGGTTGTTCGTTAGGTTGTGTGGTCGTATGGTCGTGTGGTCGTGGGTCTAGCGGTGTTGGAAGAGCAGGAATAGCAGAATGAGCAGGGCGATGAAGGCCGCGCCGTAGGCGGTTGCGCGGTTTATTTGCCCAACGGTTAGTGAGCCCGTATTTGTCGGAATTGGGGTTGGGGTTGGGTAAATCGGCTGAGAAGTGGCAGTGGGCGTAGGAGGAAGACGGGTTGCGCCGCCGCGGGGTGTGGGCGCGGGCGTCGGCGTTTCAACCGGTGTGTAGTTGCGCACGCGCACCGGCACCTGAACTTCGTACTTTTTTCCGTCGGTGGTGGTAACCACCAAGCGCAAAACGTAATTGCCATCGGTGATGGAAGTGGTGTCCCAGCGCGCCAAAAGCCCTTGCCGCGCGGGCGTGTTGCGCTCCCCCAGCGGAAACCAAGTGTGGGTTGGGTCTTGCGCGTAGCCAAAGAAAAGCGCCGCGGCCTTGAAATTTGGCACTTCAGTATCGCCGACCACCCGAACCAAACCCTGCACTGCCTCCCCTCTTTTCGGCGAGATGATGGCTATTGGGGCGGCTGTGGGGGTGACGGCGCGCCCTTTCGCCCGCGGGCATGCTAAAAGCGCCGTCAAGAGCATCATCAAAAGCGCTGTTTTGGCGCGAGCGTTCATTCTGATGCCTTTGTTTTGGGTGGAATGGTGGCTTTACGGCGTGTCATATTGTACCCGCCGGATGATTCCCCATTCCTCGGGTGGGTAGTAGATGAAAACTGCTCTTCCGATGATGTATTTTATCGGCACTGGGCCAAACACGTGCGAGTCGGTGGAATTATTACGGTTGTCGCCAAGGACGAAAACTTTGCCTTTGGGAATTTTCCAAACCCCGGTGTAGCGCGGCGGCTCGGCGATGTAAGGTTCTTTTAGCGGTTTCCCGTTGATGTAAACTTTGCCGCCGTAGATTTTTACCTCTTCGCCGGGCAGGCCGATTATGCGTTTGATGAAGTCGTTTTCAACATTGAGCCAGCCAAAGCCTTGCTTTTTTATCATCTCGGGGTGAAAGACGATGATGTCGCCGCGGTGCGGCAACTTGTTGTGGTATGCAAGGCGGTAAACCAAAATGAACTCGCCGCCTTTGAATGTGGGGTACATGCTCCGCCCTTGGACGCGCACCCTTGCCGCTACGGCGTTGATTGCGAGGTAGAGAATGATGGCGAGAGCGATTGTTTCTACCACGTCAAGCAGAAAACGCAAGCAGCCGCGCGCAAAATTGGAAGGTGGCCGCTCTTCTGCCTGCTCTTCGGGCTCTATGGTTGTGAAGGGCTGCAAATCGTATTGCTCGGGCTCCCAGTTGTTTTGCACGGTTGCCCCCTTAGTTTTTGGATTTTGCTTCGGAAACGATGCGCACTCCCGCGCTTGCGCCTATTCTGTTCGCACCGGCGGCTATCATGGCTTTGGCCTGCTCGTAGGTGCGCACGCCGCCTGCCGCCTTTACGCCCATCGCGTCGCCCACCACAGCACGCGTCAGCGCCACATCCTCCACCGTAGCGCCGCCTGGGCCAAAGCCGGTGGATGTTTTCACAAAATCGGCTTCGGTTTGCTTTGCCAGCAAGCATGCAGCAATTTTTTCTTCCTGCGTGAGCAGCGCGGCTTCAATGATAACCTTGACCAGTGCATCGGCGGCGTGCGCGGCTTGGACGACCGCGCGGATGTCGCTCGCCACCACATCGTAGCGCCTGCTTTTCAGCGCGCCGATGTTCATCACCATGTCAATTTCCGTAGCGCCCGCGGCAATCGCCGCCAGCGTTTCGGCAACTTTTACCTCGGTGAAAGTCGCCCCAAGCGGAAAGCCCACCACTGTTGCCACTTCCACATCGTCTACATCCGAGAGCAAATCGGCGGCAAGGCGCACATACCACGGGTTGACGCACACCGCCGCAAAATGGTATTCACGTGCCTCGGCGCACAACTGTTCAATTTGGCGGGCAGTGGCTTCCGGCTTGAGCAGGGTGTGGTCTATCAGGCGGGCAATTTCTTGCGGCGATTCGGGGGTTTTGCGCTCCGCCGGCCGGATTTTGGCAGTCAAGACCTCGCCATCCGCCGAAAAGACGGTGCGTGCCTCCAAACCGTGGCTCGCTTCGGCGGTTCCGTGTAAGCCGTGCTCGCCCTGCAAGGATTTGGCGACGCTCTGCGCCACGCGGGCTATCAAGTTCTCCAGTTCGTCCATGCTTGCCTCCGAGTTAGCGGTTTTTCTTCCGCGGAATTATGCGGATTGGCGTGCCGGGGAATGGGTGCGCCTCGCGGATGCGGTTTTCCAAAAAGCGCAGGTAGGTGAAGTGCATCAGGTCGGGATCGTTCACCTGAAGCATGAAAGTGGGCGGCGCAACCGAAACCTGCGCGCCGAAGTAAATTTTGAGCATTTTACCGCCTTTGGTTGGCGGGGTGTGGCGGTCTTGCGCTTCTTGCAAAATGCGGTTCACGAGCGAAGTGGGCAGGCGGGTAAGGCGCGCCTCGTTCACCTGCAAAGCGGTGGGCAGAATGCGACTGACGCGCTGTCCGGTCTTTGCCGAAACGAAGAGGATGGGCACGTAGTCCAAAAAATGCAGTTTTTGGCGGATTTCGGCGATGTAGGCGTTCATGGTGTAGGTATCTTTTTCCACCGCGTCCCATTTGTTGACCACCACAACCACGCTTTTCCACGCGTCAAGCACAAAACCGGCGATGTGGGCATCCTGCGCGCTGATGGGTGTGGTGGCGTCCAGCACCAGCAGGGCAACATCGGCGCGGCGGATGGCGCGGAGAGAGCGCATCACGCTGTACTTTTCTACGCCGGTTTCAATGCGCCCGCGGCGGCGGATTCCGGCGGTGTCAATCAACGTGATGGGCACGCCGTTGTAGGTCATTTCGGTATCAACCGCGTCGCGGGTCGTTCCGGCTATCGGGCTGACGATTACCCGCTCTTCGCCCAAAAGCCGGTTGAGCAGGCTGGATTTGCCAACATTGGGCTTGCCCACAATCGCGATGGCAACGCTTTCTTCCCCTTCGTCTTCGTTTTGGGGGATGGGCGGAAGCGCGGTGACAATCGCATCCAAAAGGTCGCCGGTGCCCACGCCGTGAAGCGCCGAGATGGGGATGGGGTCGCCCAAGCCGAGTTCGTAGAACTGTGCGGCTAAGGCAAAGCGCTCCACCGAATCGCATTTGTTGACGGCGAGCAAAATCGGGGGGAAGGGCTTGCCGCCGCGGCGGCGCTGGTTTTTGCGCAGGATTTCGGCGACTTCGCGGTCGGCGGGGGTGACGCCGCTTTCCGCGTCAACCAGCATGACCACAAGGTCGGCGTTGCCGACGGCCATTTGAGCCTGCTCGCGAATTTCTTTCACAAAATCGGCAGATGCAACGGAAAGGGGTGGCCTGCCGCGTCCAGCCGTAGGGTCTATGCCGCCAGTATCCACCACGTCAAAAACCACGCCGTTCCATTCGGATTCGGCAACGAGGCGGTCGCGGGTGGTGCCGGGGGTATCGTCCACAACCGCGAGGCGCTCGCCCGCCAAGCGGTTGAACAGCGTGCTTTTGCCTACATTTGGTCTGCCAACAAGGGCTACTAACGGTTTGC
>JALUBW010000122.1 GCA_027044735.1 Anaerolineales bacterium | reverse complement strand
TTTGGAAGACGCGCTGCGGCCTGCGCGCGTGCTCCCTTCGGATGCGTTGGGGCTGCCTGCCGACGCCAAAGAGGCCATCGCCTTTGCCGTGCTGGCCTACGAAACGTGGCACGGTCGGCCGGGCAACTTGCCCGCGGCCACGGGCGCGCGCCGCGCGGTGGTGCTGGGGCAAATCACCCCCGCGCCCGCCCACGAGGGCGGCCTTGGCGTTACCATCCACTGATTGACACAGATTTGCACCGATTGAAGGAGAAAACCACAGAAAACACAGAATCACCACAGAGGACACAGAAATTTACAGAGAACACAGAAATTTTTTCTTTGCGCCTCTGGGCGAGGCGATGCCTCGCCCCTACTCTGCGTCTTTGCGTTTCCCTAGTCCCTCAGGAGCACTTTATGTCCACAAACCACGATCATTCCTTCCTCAAACAAGAAATTTGGGCGCAACCCGAAGTGCTGGCGCGGCTGCTGAAGCAGGAACAGCGCAACGCCGCCCAAATCGCCGCGGCCGTGCGCCGGGCTGGCGTTCACAACGTGCTCATCGCTGCCCGCGGCAGCAGCGACAATGCCGCCCGCTACGGCAAATATCTTTTCGCCTCCTTTGCCCGCCTGCCGGTGACTTTGGCCGCGCCTTCGCTCTACACCCTCTACCACACGCCCCCGCGGCTGGAGCACACCTTAGTGGTGGGCATTTCCCAATCGGGGCGCTCGCCCGATATTTTGGCCGTGGTGGAAGAAGGGCGACGGCAGGGCGCGCCCACATTAGCCATCACCAACACGCCCGATTCGCCCTTGGCCGCCGCGGCCAACTTCCTCTTGCCCCTGCACGCGGGCGAGGAACGCAGCATCGCGGCCACCAAAACCTACACCGCGCAACTGATGGCGCTGGCCATGTTGGCCACCGCCTTGGGCGAGGCACACGGGCAACAAGCGGCCTTGGCCGAGGTTCCCGCCGCGGTAGGCCGCTGCCTTGAAACCGGCGACGACCGCATCGCCCAAATCAGCGAGCGCTACCGCTACATGGAAACCTGCGTGGTCATCGGCCGCGGCTACAACTACGCCACCGCCTACGAAATCGCACTCAAACTCAAGGAATTGACCTACATCGTCGCCGAACCTTACTCCTCGGCCGACTTCCAGCACGGCCCCATCGCGATGATCGCTAACGGTTTTCCGGTGTTGCTGCTCGCGCCGCAAGGCAAAGTGTACGCCGAAACCCACGCCTTAGCCGAAAAACTCGCCGCGCGCGGCGCGGAACTGCTGGTGTTTTCCGACCAAGCGCCCACGTTGGCGTTGGCGCGCATCCCGGTGGCCTTGCCAGTTTCGCTGCCCGAGTGGCTCGCGCCCTTCACCACCATCACCTTGGGGCAATTGTTCGCCTATCACCTGACTTTGGCCAAAGATTACGACCCCGACCACCCCCGAGGGTTGACCAAAGTCACCCAAACGCGTTAGCACGGAGGGTTGTGTATGCTGTTGGTAGAAAACGTCACCGTGGTCTCGCCGCCGCATGTTTTGCCCGCGCGCGATGTGTGGATAGAAGGCGAGCGCATCTCGGCAATCACCCCCCACGGCCAGCAAAAAAGGACGCCCACACGGCGGCTCAACGGCCACGGGCGCTTCCTTTCCCCCGGCTGGCTGGAACTGCAACTCAACGGCGGGTTTGGGAAAGACTTTACCGAGGAACCCATCAGCATTTGGGAAGTAGCCGCGCGGCTGCCCGAAATGGGCATCACTGCCTTTTTGCCCACGGTGATCACCGCGCCGGCCGCGGTGGCCGAGCAGGCGCGCGCGGTCTTAGCCCAAGGCGCGCCCGCGGGCTGGCGCGGCGCCGTGCCCTTGGGCCTGCACATTGAGGGGCCCTTCCTCAACCCCAAGCGCAAGGGCGCGCACCCTCCGGCCTACTTACGGCCGCCCGACCCCGCGTGGGTGCGAAACTGGACCCCCGAGGGGCAGGTGCGCTTGGTCACCTTGGCGCCCGAACTGCCCGGCGCGCTGGATTTGGTGCGCGCGCTGCGCCGCCAAGGCGTGGCGGTGTCCATGGGACACACCGAGGCCACCCTGGCCGAAGCCGAGGCCGGTTTCAAGGCTGGGATCACCTACGGCACGCACCTGTTCAACGCCATGCGCGGGCTGCATCACCGGGAGCCGGGCGCGGTGGGGGCGCTGCTCACGCACCCCGAGATTGCCGTCGGCCTGATCGTGGACGGCATCCATGTGCACCCGGCCGCGGTGGCCTTGGCTTGGCGGTGCAAAACTCCCGAAACGGTTACTTTGGTGACCGACGCGTGCGCAGGCCTGGGGATGCCCCAAGGCCGCTACCGCTTGGGCGCGATGGAAATCGTGGTGCAGGAAGACCGCGCCACCCTGCCCGACGGCACGTTGGCCGGGAGCATTTTGCGGCCTGCCGTGGCGCTGCGCAACTTGATGGAGTTCACAGGATGCACCGTGGCCGAGGCCGTAACCACGCTCACCGCCGCGCCGGCGCGGGTGTTGGGCCTGCCGCGGCCGCGCGTCGCGGTGGGCGAACCGGCCAACCTGACCCTGTTTGCTTTGGACGGCACGGTGGCGGCCACCATCATCGGCGGGCAAGTGGTCTGGGAAAATGCAGGCTAAAGGGCTGCGAGCCGCGCGCACCTCGCAGCAGAACACGGCCAAAAGAGAGTAACTGTTCAGCGCAAACAAAAGAGGAAATCTCAATTACGCAGACGGAAAAACACAGAAGACACAGAGAAGGCACAGAAAACACAGAATATCGCTTTGCTTTGCGCGCTTTTGTTGGCGGCACACTGTCTCGCCTCTCTTGGGCTGGGCGGGATGGGCGTCCCGTTCCACGACATTCTCAAATCCGCTGCTATCCGTAATGCTCCGCGTTCATCCGCGGCCTATTCTCCCACAAAAGAGAAAGCCCCCACCGACGATACGGTGGGGGCTTCACGCTGGGGGAAGGAGGTCAGCAGTCAAAGCACGTCGTAGGGACGGGAGTAGGCGTAGGGGATGGCGTGGGAGTAGGCAAGTCAGTTGGCGTCGGTGTAATTGTAGGCAAGAGGGTAGGCGTCGGTGTCACCGTGGGGGTAGGCGTGGGCAAGGGAGTAGGCGTAGGCGTTGGCGTGGGAATATCCCAACTTACTGATTTGGTACAGGTATTGAAGAAAGTCAGACGCAGTGAGTAATAACCATAAAGGTCGCTCACATTGCCAAATTGGGCTTGCCAGGTACGCCAACTCCCTCCCGGGAAAGCGCCGCCCCAATTCGAATCAGTAGGTGGGTCATAATCGTTCTGAGTATGATAACTCGAACCGCCCCACACAAACTGATCGAAGTATTCGTCCGAGGCAATCTTGGGCCAGGCAAGCCAGGTATAGGTCAAAGGTGCAGGTACCGGGTTATCATTGTGCACCTGCACGGTAAGTTCATTTCCGTCGGCGTTCGTGACGCCTATCTCCACCAAATCACAGTCCGGCGTGGGCGTGGGGGTAGGGGTTAATGTCGGCGTAGGAGTATTCGTGGGCGTTGGTGTGTTGGTAGGCGTCGGGGTCGGCAGGGTAATGGTCCGGCTCAGATGACAACGGCCATCAAAGACCAAATGCACGGTCAAGGGGCCGTAAGGCTCGCTCACTCCTCCGAATTTGGCGTCCCATGTGGCCTGTGAATTGGCGCCCATTGAAACGTTACTGTTCCTCTGGGTGGGCGACGTCCAGTCGTTGCCACGATAGAAACGGTAGTCATTAAAGTTGATCCAATCAACGAAAGCATCGCCATTGCTCTGGTCAAGCACGTCCCAGGTAAAGTCCGTATAGGTAAGGAAAATAGGTTGCGGGTTATCGTTTCGGATCGTGGCCCTCACGTGCTGACCACTCACCTGTAAATCGACCATTGAGAGATAGGTGCAGTCGGGCGTCGGCGTTGGGGTTGGCGTGTTGGAAGGGGTGGGGGTGATGGTGGGCG
>JALUBW010000121.1:8780-13323 GCA_027044735.1 Anaerolineales bacterium | reverse complement strand
CCACCACTGTATTTTTCGGATAGGGTCTAAGTCCTGTTAGATAAACAGAGGCCGAATTTCATCACTTTGGGAGTTGCAAAATGAGCAAAACCATTACGAAAATTTTGCTGATCTTCACGGCGGTGATGCTCCTCATTGCCTGCAGTTTAGGCGGAGAGCAAGGAGAAATTCTCAAACAAGTGCGCGGTGTCGTAGAATCCAACGCCACACCAACCCCGCTTCCGCCGGCAGTTGCCAAAGAGCAGCAAACCGGCGTGGTCAAACTCACCGGCAATTTCACTTACACCAACGACATCATCACCACTTACTACGTGGAGCACGCCGTCGCTCTCGTTGATATGTATGGCTTCATAACCCGCAACAGGGATTGGGAAATTCCGGTGGACTCGCAAGTGCTCGGCTATCTGAAAATGGACACCGAGCACAAAAAGGGCACTTACGAAATTGAACTGCCGATTTTGCCCGAAGGACACCTCGCCGACGTGGACAACAACGGCAAAAAAGACCGCGGCGTGGAGGTGTTTACTGTGGCCTATTGGCCTAACCTGACAGGCGGGCCGTATTCCGTTGGCGATGACCGCTCCTACGGCTGGCCTACTTACCTCACTTCCTCAATTGCCGATAGCGAGAACCACGATGAAATCATCGGCGGCAAACTGGTGGTTTGGGCGCCCGATGACAATCAGCAATTCCCCACCGGCTTTGGGGCCGACGGCAAACTTTTTACCCCCGACGACCCCACCGCTCCCATTCCCGCCGGTTACACCGTGGTGGATTTGGATAGCCACCCCTTCCGCTTTTTGCGCACCCACTCGCAAAGCCTTACGCTTTATGAACCCAAGGCCGCGGCCATCAAGGATTTCTCCAACGAGTCTTACACCAAATCCTTTGACGATATGTTTGCCTTTGCCCGCCTTCGCTATGCCTTCAACGGCATCCCCGGCAAACAACCGGACTGGGATGCCCTCTACAAACGCATCAAGCCGGAGGTGGAAGAAGCCGAGGCGAAGACAAATTCAACCCAATACGGCATGGCGCTTTTGCACTTCATTTGGTCGTTCAAAGACGGCCATGTTGGGATGCGTTTCACGCCAGAACTTTACCGCCGCTACTTGGAGGCCACCGAGGGCGGCTACGGTTTTGCCATCAGGCAGATGGACGATGGCCGGTATTTGGTGGTTTATGTGCTGCCGAACGGCCCCGCGGCTCAGGCCGGAATGAAGCGGGGAGCAATTGTGACCGCTTTCAACGGCACGCCGATAGAACAAGCCGTGGAAAAAGTGCAGCCGTGGACTGCGCCGTTTTCTACCGACTGGGAGTTGCGCTATGAGCAAGCGCGCTTTTTGCTGCGCGCCCAGCCGGGCACCAAGGCTTCGGTCACTTTCACCAACCCGGGCGGCCAACCCCAAACCCGCGTGCTCACCGCCATTGCGGAAAGGCAAAGTTTTCTCTACACTTCTTTCTACCACGATGCCCCGCAACGGGTCTATTTGCCGGTTGACTTTTGGGTAATGGATTCGGGGGTCGGCTACATCCGCCTGAATTCAAATTACGATGATTTGAACCTGATAGTGCGCTTGTTTGAGCGGGCGCTCAAAACTTTCAAAAAGCAGAACGTGCCCGGCATAATCATTGACATGCGCTATAACTCAGGCGGCGCGCCGCTCGGCCTGGCTGGATTTTTCACCGACAAGACCATCACCCTCGGCCAACTTGAATACTACAGCACCAAAACCGGCAGATTTGAACCTGAGGGTGAGCCGGAAAAGTTTTTGCCTAACGAGCACCGTTACCATTTTGATAAGATTGCGGTGCTGGTAGGGCCGGCGTGTTACAGCGCGTGCGAATTGGAGGCTTATGGTTTTAGCAAAGTGCCCGGGGCGGTGGTTGTTGGCCAATATCCGACGGCGGGCACCGAGGCTGAGGTGTCGCGCGGCCAATTCAAGTTGCCCGACAAGATTGAATTGCAAATTCCCACGGGGCGCTTCGTTTTGCCGGACGGCTCGCTGTTTTTGGAAGGGAAAGGCGTCCAGCCCACGCTCAAAGTGCCGCTGAATCGGGAAACGCTTTTGAGCGATGAGGATGTGGTGCTGAAAACTGCCGAGAAAGTGATTTTGGGCAGGTAAGAAAAAAGGGCG
The DNA here is from genome assembly GCA_027044735.1 of Anaerolineales bacterium. Classification (GTDB taxonomy): domain Bacteria; phylum Chloroflexota; class Anaerolineae; order Anaerolineales; family DRMV01; genus JALUBW01. The sequence continues at coordinate 11,185 of JALUBW010000121.1, read as the reverse complement.
GCAAAAATGCCGCCCTTTTTCATTCGTAGCGTATTGGCTCAACGCCATCGCGGCGCGGCGGCGCGGCGGATTTGAAGCCGCGCGGGTAGTAAAACGTTTCCCGCAGGCGCTCATCCAGCGGTGATTGCGCCATGCGGTAGCCGCGGTAAGTGCCCCAAAATTGCATAAAGCGAAACCACAGGATGCTCCACCAGTGCCGCGCAAGCACCCCTTCCCGCGCGGCATGGTAAAAATCGCTCACCACGTTGCCGGTGAAAAGCCGCACAAAATCCCACAGCCCAAACCGCGCCTCGGGGAAAATGCGCTTGAAAGCCATTGCCTCGCGGCGGTAGCGGTTGAAAACCTTGCGCGGCGTCTCTTCGTGGACGTGGATGATTTCGGCTTCGGCGACGTACGAAAGCACATAGCCTTGGCTCAACGCCCAGCGCGCCCATTCCAAATCCTCAAGCCCGGTCAGCGTTTCATCGTAGCGGTGGCGCTCCCACAATTCGCGGCGGATGGCGGCGTTGGCGTTGTTGCAAAACGGGTGAGTCTGCCGCGGCACCGACTCATCCGGAAACCAGCGCGCGAAAATCTGATGCTCTGAGAACTTGGTGAGGTGGTTGCCGCGCTGTTTGCCGTAAGTCAGCGCTACCTCCGCATCCGCAAACGGCTCAAGCAATTTCTCAAGCCAATCGGGGTAAACGGGGTAAACATGCGCGCTGGCAATCACTATGAATTTGCCGCGCGCGTTCTCAATTCCCAAATTCAACGACCGCCCGAAGGTAAATTCCTGCGGGCTGATGTGCACAATTTTGACCGGATAGCGCGAGGCAATCGCCACCGTGGCATCGGTTGAGCCGGAATCCACCAACACAATTTCGCATTCATCGCGCAAAGTCTGTTGCATCACCCCCTCAAGCAGCCTGCCGATGTGCTTTTCTTCGTTGAAAGCCCTGATCACCAACGAGCAGAGCGGTGCGCTTGCCGCGTCAGTCATCCAGCACAAACTCCTTTCCTTCCAAAATACCCGCGCTGAGCACGCGGAAGGTCTGGGAATTTTCGGGGAGCAGGTCTGCGGGCTGGAATGGGCGCAGCGTAACCTGACCGGGGAGCGCCGAGGGCTTCAGAAAATCGCCAAACGGCAGTGAGACCTTGTAAAGTTGGTAGTAGAGGAAGCGGCGGGCGTGGCGGCGGTGCTCCTCCGGCGCGGGGATTTCGCCCTCGCGCGCCAAAAATTCTTCCAGCATTTGGCGGTAGGCGGCGCGCGTGGGCGGGAAGTACACGGTCGGGTATTGGGTGAACCGCGCCTTGCCCGCGCTCAACACCGCTTTGCCCAGCAGCGTCGCCTCCAAGCCAATGGTTGAGTTGTAAACCAGCACAAACTTGGCGCGGCGGATGAGGTCGTAGGAACTCAAATATTCGTCCGAATCCACAAAGCGGATATTGGGGAAGCGCGAAATTTCGCGTTTTTGCGCCCAATCGCGCACGCTTTCGCGCGCCGCCTTGCCGGGGCGGTGCTCGTCGGGATGGGCGCGGATGACGAACAGCACGTCGGGGTGCTCCGCGGCGACTTCCAGCACCTCATCCAGCCAAGCGAACATATCGGGGTAGAGCGTGTTGGCGTGGGGCTGGCTGGTGTCAAAAATCACGTTGGTAAAAACGGGCACAATTCCGCGGAACTTGGCGGCAAATTGCAAAAATTCGTCGCTCAAGCCGCGCATTTCAGGCCAAAACTTGATGCCCGCCATCGTAAAATCTCCCTGAAAGCGGCGGCTGAGGTATTCGTTTAGGCGGGCTTCCTGTTCGGGCGTGAGTTCAAAATCCTCGGGGATGTGGATTGGGTAGGCGGTGGCTTCGCCGCGGGTGAAAAAGGCGGTGAACGGCCTCAAGCCGACTTCGTGGGTGATGGACGGGATGCCGAGGCGGCGTGCGGCGAGCCGCGCGGCGGCTTCGGGGTAGAACTGCCCGTTGAAAACCACCACCGCCCGCGGCTCAACCCTTTCCAGCAGGCGGGTAAACTCGGTGTAAACGCGCCAAGCCGAGCGGATGAAATCGCGGTAAAGCCCCAAGGTGCGCTCGTCTTCTTGCAAATGGTGGCGGCGGAGCGCCCAGCGCAAACTCGGAAGCACCAGTTCGCCCAGCGGCACATTTTGGAACGAAAAGCGGCGCAAAGCGTCAATCGGCGCGCCCGCAGCGGGAGACGTGGCTTTGGCAAGGGCATTTTCCAGCGCGGGGTCGGGCTGGTAGTCAAACCACCACGGCAAAAAGCCGCGGTAAAGCCTTTTGCTCTGGGCGGTGCAAGCGCGGCACGGCATTTTGCCGATTTCGCCCTCGGTTTCCAAAGCCGCGGCGAGCACGCAGCGCGTCAGCCCGCCGTTGCAGGCAAACTGCACCACCGGCACGCCCTGCATCCGCAGGCTCCA
>JALUBW010000121.1:4970-8680 GCA_027044735.1 Anaerolineales bacterium | reverse complement strand
TCACTGCAACCCAACGCGGCGCAGTTTGCGCAGCGCGGGGATTTCCGAATCATACACCCGCTTCACGCCATCGCCTAAGGCGCGCTCGGTGACGCGGATGTATTTCACCAACTTTTGCAAACCGCCGGGCTCAACCGAGGCCGCTTGGTCGCTTCCCCACATGGCGCGGTCAAGCGTGATGTGCCGTTCAACCATGCACGCTCCCAGCGCCACTGCGACCGCCGTCGTCACCAGCCCCACCTCGTGCCCCGAATAGCCAATCGGCACATCGGGAAATTCCTTCCGCAGGGTTTCAATCATCCGCAGGTTCAACTCATCGGGCTCGCAGGGGTAAGTGCTGGTGGCATGCATGATGACCAAATTGTCCGTGCCCAGCACCTCCACCGAAGCGCGAATCTGCTCCATCGTTGACATGCCGGTTGAAAGGATGACCGGCCTGCCGGTGGAGCGGACGTAGCGGAGGAGTTCGTGATCGGTCAGCGCCGCAGAGGGGATTTTGTACGCCACCGGCTCAAACTGTTCCATGAAATCCACCGAGGGCAAATCCCACACCGAAGCAAACCAAGTGATGCCCTTTTCGCGGCAATAGCGGTCAATCTCGCGGTACTCCTCCTCGCCAAATTCAACCTTGTGGCGGTAGTCAATGTAGCGGATGTAGCCCCACGGGGTTTCGCGCATTTTATCCCATTGGTCGCGTGGGGTGGCGATTTCGGGGGTGCGCTTTTGGAATTTCACGGCGTCCACGCCGGCTTTGACCGCGGCGTCAATGAGCAATTTGGCAATGTCCACACTGCCGTTGTGGTTGATGCCGATTTCGGCGATGATGTAGGTTGGGTGTCCATCGCCGACCAAACGGTCTCCGATTTTGATTTCGCGTGCCATTTTTTGCCTCTCATTTCCACAGCGGCAATTGCCGGTGCAGAAAAAGTGGCAGTTGCCGTTGCGGGGGTTGTCGTTTTGAGTAGTTTATCACAGCCCGAAGGATTTGCTCGGCGGCAGAGCGCAACTGTTTTGCGCCGAGCGGCTTCTTTTCGCCGTATTGAGCGGGTGAAGTGAAGACGATTAGCACGTAGGAATGGCGGCCTTGCCGCCAGCGCGCAGCAACGCCCAGCCGCGGAAAGCCCTCATCCACCAAACGGCTCGGCACGAAATCGGGCGGCAGGGAGGAAAGCGCCGCGGCTTCATCCCATGCCGAAGACGCGAGGGCGGCAAAATCGGTCTGGCTCAATCCGGCTTCGCGCAGGGCATCCTTCACTTGGGGAATGGCGGCAAGGCGGCGCGCCAACGCAATTTCGGCGGAACGGTCGCCGTTCCGCGCCCGCGCGAGCAGGGGCATGAGCGGCGCGCGCACCGCTTGCGGAAGGCGGGCGAGCACCGCGGCTTCGGGCAGGGCAAGCAGGGGCGGCGCGCCAATCGGCTCTTCGGCGCGGCGGTAGTAAATCGGCGCGCCGTTCTCCCAAAAGAGCACGCTCCAGTGCCCGCCCGCGGCGCTCACAATGCCGTCAATTTCCCGCGCCAGTTCGCGCGCTTGCGGCGTGCGGGGCAAGTTGAGCACGCGCCGCGGTCGCCACAGGTCAAAGCCGCCGTAGCCTGTCAAGCCGATCATCAAATTACGGCGATCAGTCCAGTAAGCGAACATGCCCGCCGTGGGGTCGTTGGGATCGTAAAGCAAAACGTAGCGCACGACCGCGCCCGCGGGCGTGTTGAAATTGGTCACGGCGTAAGCCCGCCCCGCGGCGTCAACATCGGTAACAAGCAAAACGTGCTCAAAAGTGCCGCTTCGTCCGGCGTAGAGGTAAAGCACATCGCCCGCGTAAAGCGGGTAACGGCGAAAGTCAAACTTGTTCAGAGGGGTGTTGGTGTGAAACCAAAAGTAGCGGCGGTGCGGAAAAACGCTTTCAAACTGGCGCAGGCTGAGGCGGCTGCGTGGGTCAATCAGCCAGAAGTTGTGGAGCACGACGTAGGGGTCAATCAAACCTGCGTCGCGCAAAATGGCGATTGCGAGCGGGCCGCATTCCTGTGATGGATGCTCATTGCCGCTGAGGTAGTGGAGGCGGCGGGCGGCTTTTAGCGCCTCGGCGGGGGTGTTGCCCACATAGGCGAGTGCGGCGGCAAGAAGCCGCTGCTGCTGGGAAGGGGTGAGCACGCCGCGTGGCCAGCGCCACGGGCGCGGAGGCGGCGACGCGGCGTTGGCCGCCTCCACGGGCGCTAAAAACGCCGCTAACAACAGCCCCACCGCGATAAAAACAAGCCCAAGCGATGGGGTTCTGCGGTTACGATTCATCTTTGACCGCGAGCGGCTTCAATTCCCCCCAGTTTGGGCCGGCTTTGGCTTCGGTTTTGAGCGGCACTACGAGCGGGTACACGTTTTCCATTGTGTCTTGCACCAAGCGTGCCGTCTCTTCCAACTCTTCTTCCGGCACTTCCAGCATCAGTTCATCGTGTACCTGCAAGAGCATCTTTGCATCCGAGCCCTCTTCGGCAAGCCGCCTATCCACCGCTATCATCGCCAGTTTCATAATGTCGGCGGCAGTGCCCTGCACCGGAGCGTTCACCGCCTCGCGCTCGGCGCGCAGGCGGGCGTTGCGGTTGGCGGGCTTTTGCAGTTCGGGGAAATACCGCCGCCGCCCCAAAAGCGTTTCCACATACCCCCGCTCGGCGGCTTTGCGTTTGGTCTCTTCCAAAAACTCCTTCACACCGGGGAAGTTGCGGAAGTATTCCTCAACGAAGTTTTCCGCCTCGGCAAGCGTGAGGTCGGTGGTGCGCGTCAAGCCGAATGGGCTCATCCCGTAAAGCAAGCCAAAGTTGATGGCTTTCGCATGGCGGCGCATTTGTGGCGTAACTTTTTCCAGCGGCACTCTGTAAATTTTGGAAGCGGTGACGGCGTGGATGTCTTGCCCTTCCTTGAAGGCTTCAATCATTGCCTTGTCGCGCGCCATGTGCGCCACAATGCGCAGTTCCACTTGCGAATAGTCAACCGAAAGCAGAAGTTTGCCCTCGGGGGCGATGAAGGCGCGCCGCACTTTCTTCCCCACCTCGCTGCGCACCGGAATGTTTTGCAGGTTCGGGTCGGATGAGGCAATTCGCCCCGTCACCGTGCCCGTTTGGTTGAAGGAGGTGTGGACGCGGCCGGTCTCGGGGTTTACCTGCTGTGGCAGCGCGTCAACGTAGGTGGACTTGATCTTGGAAAGTTCGCGGTGCTCCAGTACCAAATCTACAACCGGATGCTGGCCGCTCATTGCCTCCAACACCGAAGCCGAGGTGGAATAGTGCCCCGATTTGGTGCGGCGCGTGCCCTCGGGCGGCTTCAACCCCAAAGTTTCAAACAGCACTTTGGAAAGTTGAGCGGTGGAGTTGAGGTTGAATTTGCGCCCCACAAGGGCGAAAATTTGCTCTTCAAGAGCGTGCAGTTGCTCGGCAAGTTCGGCAGACATGCGGCGCAGGAAGGCTACGTCAACCGCGATGCCGTTCATTTCCATGCGCGCCAGCACCGGCACTAACGGCATTTCCACCTCTCGGAAAAGCCGCCACGCGTTGCGCTCGCGCAGGTCGGCTTCCAACAGTGGGCGCAAGCGGAGCACCATCACCGCGTCCGCTGCGGCATACGGCGCTGCCTGCTCAACCGGCACTTCATCCATGCCGATTTGCTTTTTGCCGCGCCCTATCAGGTCGGTGATGGCGGTCATTTCCAGCCCCAAGCGCACCCAAAC
>JALUBW010000121.1:0-4870 GCA_027044735.1 Anaerolineales bacterium | reverse complement strand
CGCGCCGCCTCCAAATCCACGCTCACGGGCAGGTCAGTGTGAATTTTTGCCAAGCGGCGGCTCAGGTATGCCGCCTCTCTGCCTGCTTCCAGTTTTTTGCGGATGCTGGGCGAAAGTTCGTCCAAGTGGGCGTAGATGTTGTCCAAATCGCCGTATTTTTGGAGCAGTTTGACGGCGGTTTTCTCGCCGATGCCGCGCACGCCGGGGATGTTGTCGGATTTATCGCCCACCAACGCCTTGAAATCCACAATTTGGTCGGGGCGCACGCCGAAAACGGCAAGCACCTTTTCGGGGGTGTAATCTTCGCTTTCGGAAAGTTGGCGCTTGGGCAGGGAAACGATGATGCGGTTATCCACCAGTTGGAGCAGGTCGCGGTCGCCGGTGATGATTTTGACGCCCATCCCCTGCTCGGCGGCGGAACGGCGGGCGGCGCTGCCGAGCACGTCGTCGGCCTCGTAGCCCTCCACCTCCAGCCGCGGGAAACCGAACGCATCCACAATTTGGCGGATGCGCTCCATTTGGGGAACGAGGTCGTCGGGCATTTTGGCACGGGTGGCTTTGTATTCGGGGTAAATTTCGTCGCGGAAAGTGCGCCCCGTGTCAAACGCCACGGCGAGGAAATCGGGGCGCTCTTGCTCCAAAATGCGGAGCAGGATGGAGGTGAAGCCATACACGGCGGCGGTGGGCTCGCCGGAGGACGTGCGCCAGCGGTCGCCGCCGGTGCCGCCCGCGGTCAAAGCAAAGTAAGCACGATACGCGAGCGCGTGTCCGTCTAAAAGGTAAATGGTTGGGGGCATTGTTCCTCCAACGATGCAATAAGGGAGAGCTGACAAACGCTCCTTTTCTCACACGGAGAGCACGGTAAGGTTTGTCGTCCAGTCGTGGGGAGCACTAAAAAGTTGTTGATAAACGCCTTGCTTCGCCCTCACCCCTCAAGCCGCCTAACGGCGGCTTTCTCCCCTCTCCCAGTGGGTTCAGGGGCGGACAGTCGCCCCTGAAAGGAAGAAAAAGAGGAAGTTATGTGTTATTTTGGCGGCGAAGCCGCCAAAATAACACCACGCTTTCTCTCTTTTCCTCTCTGAGAGGCGGGAAAAACAATGGCCTGATCGGCTCCTGTCCGCCTTTGAACTCCCAGTGGGAGAAGGGAGAAACGGCGAGCGCAGCGAGCCGAAGTGGGGTGAGGGCTGAATAAGGCTTCTACACTTGTGAGCACTGTTTCCACACATCTTTAGTGCTCCCCAGTCGTGTTAGGTCGCCTCTCCCAAAGCCTTAGGGGCAATTCGTTCCACTGCGCCGAGCAGGTAGGATGGACGCCAAAATGCGCCTTCTGTGCCGAGGGCGGCGGCGGTGCGCTCGCGAACCGAGCGCAAAATTTCGCCAATTGTGGTTTCGGGCGGCGCGGTGAGCGAAAATTGCAGATATTCTGGCGCAACACGCACCGATTTTAGTTCCCAGCCGCGCTCTTGAGCAAGCGCGGCTAAGGCTTGCCGCACCTGCTTTGCCGTTTCACCCTCAAGCCGATGCGGGGGAAGGGGTGCCAGCACGCACGAACAGCGCTTTGGCGGCAACGGAGGTGCGGCGATTTCGGCGCGCTGCTCGGGCGGCGTTTCCCCTGCCGTGCCCGGGTCGGGCGGGGGAACATCGTCAAAAAGCGGCATAAACGCTTCTGGTGGAAGTTCGTATTCCTCTTCGCTGCCCGCGGAATCGGGTAACGGCGACGCAGCGGTTTGCTCCTTTGCTTGCCCTTTTTCCAGCCCGCCAAGCCGCAATAGGCACTCGGCAATTTGCTTCAGGCTTGCGTTTGCTTTTTGAAGCGCAATGGTCGGCTCAAAGAGCAGTGCCATTACCAAATTTTCGGATAGCGGAGCAGCACAGAGCATGGCCTCGTCTTCATTTCCGAGTTTCAAAAAGCCTACCAGCCGCCCGCCGTCTTCGCAACAGCGGGAAAGGACAGCGGACGCGATTTTTGCGCGCTCCGCCACCCTGCCGCTGAACGCCGCGACACTGCCGCCGCGTTCAACTACCACCGCCGCGCGCGCTTCAACCCCCGAAAAGCACTGCTCAAGGCTTTGGTTTAGAACGCCGTTGGGCAAGGTCTTTTCCTCTGCCGTTCCGGTTTACAGTTTCTTGACCAGATCCTTGAACTCCTGCCATTCCTCTTGGAAAAAGTGCAGCGTAACGGCGCCGAGTTCAAGGTGAAATGTGGTTTCACCGTCTGGCTCTTCGGCTTTCCACGCAATGTAGTTTTTGGTTTCGGCGATGATTTCGGTGCGAGGTTCGGGTTTATCCATTTCATTGCTCCTTGCGTGAGAATAGCGAGCGCGCGGCGCTCCACGCGCTTTTTAGCCATTGTACCCCCAGAAGCCACTTTGTGGGAGGAGCGGGGTTCCAGTCTTCCCAAGGGTCTTGGTCTAACATTTTGCGGGTGATGTAGTGCCCAAACAGGCGCAGAGAAGCGACGGTGGGGGCAGCAAAAAGCAATCCGAGAACACCGAATAGTTTTGCGCCGATAAGGGCGGTGAGCAAAACCGCCGCGGGGTGGACTCCTAACGCATCGCCAAGAACCTGCGGCGTTATCAGGCTGTCCATTGTGTTATCCCAAACGAACAGCACGCCCACGGCTATCAGCGCCATTTTCAGCGGTGTGAACCCCCACGGGTTGCTCCCTTGGAAAAGCGACACTATTGCCACAATAGTGTAAAGGGTGGCCGGCCCCACATAGGGCACAAAGCGGGCAATTCCGGCAATAATTGCGAGCACCAGTGCACTGCGCACCCCGAAAATCGTCAACCACAGCCATACCACAACCACCTCTATCAGCGCAATGGTGAGTTGGCCGCGGATAAAGGCGTTCCAAATCCGGCCAAGTTCTTGCCCGAGGCATCGGAAATCGTGGCGGTATTCTGGCAGGATGTCAACCGAAAACAGGGTGGAAGTGGTTTTGCCCTCGGCAAGGGTGATCCGCTCCGATTCAGCGAGCAAGAAATACGAAGTGAGCACGATGAAGGCCATCCAGCCGAGGAGGCTGAGCGTGCTTGCCGCCAAAGTGCTGATTATGGAGCCGAGGCTGCCGACCAGTGGCTGCGCGGTGCTCAAGATTTGCTGGCTTAGGGCGGCAAGGTCGTATTTTTGGAAGTCAACCTGCCAAGGCCCAAATGAGTAGGCGTGGGTTGAAAGGTTTTGAATCCACGAAGGCAGAGTGTTGAGCAAAAAATCCTGCACCAAGCCGTATAGGTTTTCGGCTTGTTGTAAGAGGCCAATGCCTGCCAGCGCCAGCAAAGCGAGGATTAGCAAAACCAGCAGCAGGTAAAGGAAAGAAACGGCAACGCGCCACGGCAGCGGCGTGTTTTCGGTGAGCCAGCGCGCTGGCGGCTGAAGCAAGTAAGCCAGCATAAAAGCCAGCAAGAGCGGGCCGATAAAATCCCGAAATTCCACCAGCAGAGCCGCCAGCGAGACAAGTATCGCCACGCCCACCACAATTTTGGTGGCGGGCTTCCATGAGGGCGACTTGCCGTAAGGGGTGGAATGGCAGTTCATGGGGTAGAGGAAATGATGGATTAGGGGGATTGGGGGATTAAGGTGTTTGGGTATTTGAACTTTATCCGAAAATATCGTGATGGTGTCATTGAGAGCCCCGCAGGGGCGAAGCAATCCCCTTTTACTGGTCAGGAGACTGTTTCGGCGGCTACGCCGCCTCGCAGTGACACATCCGCAAAAAATTCGGATAGGTTCTAAGTTTGTTTTTTGCGGAAACGGCGGCTTTTGGAACGCGGCGAGGGGCTGCCGCGTCGGCGCAACATTTCAAGGCGGTGGCGCAGTTCTTCGGGGGCGCGTTTCCACCAGCGCGGGTCGGGCTCTGGCAGGGGCTCGCTCACTTCGCCGGGGAACGGGTCCATATCCGTTAGGTTAGCGTAAATGTATCGGCCGAGCACCCGCAGCGTTGCGATTGTGGGGGCGGCGAGCGCTATGCCCAAAACGCCGCCAAAAGCCGCACCGCCGATTATGCCTATGATGACCACGAGCGGGTGCAGGCGCATCCGCCTGCCCACCACGCGCGGGATCATGTAGTTCACATCCACTTGCTCAAAAATGATGTGCAGGCCGATCACCAGCAGAGCAAAAGCCCAGTGGGGCAGTTTCATCCATGTAGAACCGAAAATGAAGGCCAAAGTCGCGGCTGTGGTCAGCCAAATGCCGTGCCCCACGCTGGGAAGGAATTCCAACAGGCCGGCGAGGGCGCCCATCGGCAGCGCAGCGGGCAGGCCGATGATTAGGGCGCCGGTTGTGATGATGGCCGAATCTATCAGCGCAAGCGTTATTTGCCCGCGGAAAAAAGCCCCCCACACGGCGTTGATTTCGTCTTTCAAGCGAAGGTAGTCGGCACGGTATGATGGTGGTACAAGGCTGAGCAGGTATTCGTTTATCTCCGCGCTGTCTTTCATCAAATAAAACGCGATCACCAGCATAAAGCCGGCGCCCGCAATCACGGTTACCACCCCCATTGCCACGTTGAAACCCTTGCCCAGCAAAATTTCCAGCGTTGGTTGGATGGCGTTTGGCAGTTGTTGGCCTATTGTGCTGGCATTGATTTGGAGGCCGAGGGCGGAGAGCGGCTTGTTTATGAACGCTGTTGTGTTTTCAAGCAAAAGTTGGAGGTTGAGGTTTAGAGTGCTGGCTTGGATGAAAAGCGGAGGGACGAGCACGGCCACAGATGCTATCAAGGCTAAGATCAACAGCAGGAGGGCGATAAACGCTCCCCAGCCGCGCCCGATATGCCATCGCTTTTCCAGCCAATCTACCAGCGGTGAGAGCACATAGGCCGTGATTAGGGAAAGGATGAGCAGGGTGAAAACGGCGCTAAACCGCACCA
>JALUBW010000120.1 GCA_027044735.1 Anaerolineales bacterium | reverse complement strand
AAGCCCAGGCAGCCCGCGGGGAAGGGCTCAAGTACATTGGCGCCCAAGCGGTGCGCACCCGCCTGAAGGAGCAAGGACTCACCCCGCTACCCAGCACGGCAACCATTGAGCGCGTGCTGCGTAGGGCAGGAATGACGCACCCGCGTCGCCGGAAGAATCGCCAACGCCCTCATCCCCAACTCCAAGAGCGGACACCGGCCGAGGTGCATGGTTCCCCTCGGCGACGGCCTACAGGGTTGTCCCTCGCCAGGAAGAAGTGCCCCCTTTACGAGGGCAAAGTCCACTTCATCCGGAAAAAAGTGAAAGACGACGGGACGATCTCCGTCCTGAATGTGGACTGGGAAGTGGGCCAAGATTGGGCGGGGAAAGGGGTATGGGCGACTTTGACACTGCGTACCGATGGAGCCCGGCTCCAGGTGTACGATGCGGCACCAGATGTGCCCCAGCGCCGTTTGCTGGCATCCCATCCCTTTCCCCTTTCAGAACCTGTGCTCCCTCGGCCTCGGCCCGGCTCCGCACCCACCAAGCCTCAGGCTAAGCCTCCTCGGGCGGCACCCCAAGCCCACGCTCCGCGGAACGATGTCTTGATGTACGATAGGTAGTTACGCTTGTACTCTTTGAACGTGGCTCCGTAGCCGCATACCTCTATGCGCGTCCCTTGCTCCGACTTTGCAAAAGCCCTGCCTTCCGACAAGGCTCTGGGGGATGGGTGAGGGCGAAAGGGCTGAGGTACCCCTGAGGCTTGCCTGACCGGAGGCATGGTGTAAAAACTTTAAAAAGACCTGCCTTCCAAGAAACGGCGGATTTGCGTCAGGCTTTCTTCCCATGTGGGGTGGATAAGATAGCGGCGGTGCGCGGCGATTCCCATTTTTGCCAGCCGCTCACGGTCGCGGTGGAGCACTTTCAAGCGTTGGGCAAGCGCTTCTACCGCGGCTTTTTCTTCTGCAGGCAGTAAAAAGCCGTTTTCTCCTTCGTGGACAAATTCCCAAGCCGCGCCGCGCTCGCTTGCGATCACCGGCAGCCCAAAGCCCATCGCTTCAAGGTAAACGATGCCGAAGCCTTCGTATTGGGAGGGCAGTGCCAGCAGGTGGGCGGCGTTGAGCAGACGGCGGAGGGCCTCATCGCTTTGATGCCCGTGAAAGCGCACGTTTTCCTCCAAGCCGAGTTCGGCGGCGAGTCGGCGCATCGCGGCGGCATATTTGGGTGCAAACCCTTCGCCTCCGATCACATCCAGCACGATTTTGGAGCCTTTGAGACGGTTTAGCGCCTTCAGGAGGATGTGTAGCCCTTTCCGCGGGATGAGGTTGCCTACAAAAATAACGCGCAAGGCTTCTGAACGGCGCGCTCGTTCACGGATGCTCTCTTCGTCTATCTCTGGGTGCAATCTATCGCCGCCAGGGTAGGCAATAATGTGCGGGGGAAGGGGTATACCGCGCAAATCGGCTACAGCCTGTCGGGTGGTTTTGCTGTTGAAAATGAAAGCGTCCACCGAATTGAGGTAGCGCTTCTCCACGGCGCGGTAAAGCGGCATGAGGAGGGCCGGGTGGCGCTCACTGCTCCGCAGGTGGTGGACTAAACTTACAACGGGCGGTAGGTGTGCGCGCAGACGGCGGTTTAGCAAAAACAGCGAGGGGTGGTTGAGTTCGTCTTGAATCCATAGGTCAACGCGGGCGGCAAGCAGGCGGCGGGCAAGTTCGGCGCTAAAGTTATCCCCCATGTGGCAGGCATAGTTGCGCCACGGCAGGGAAAGCACGCTGACGCTGTGCCCGTGCTTTTCAAGGTGGCGCACCAGCAGGCGGTCGTAAAGATAACCGCCGGAAGGGGTGTCAAGCGAGCCGTAGATGATAAGCCCGATGCGCATTTCGTGTAGCCAATTTAGGAATTAGGGGGATTAAAGCCGAACAATCCAATCAACGAGCAAGCCCCGCCACATCCAACTGATGGGCGATGTAAATCAACTCACCTGCCTCCACCTGAGCACGGCGGCGCGCCATCCAGCGCTTCAATAACGAAGCGTCTAACCCCTCGCGCCCGCGCAGACTGCCTTCCACAAAATTCAGAATCGTCTGCAGAAACTCTGCCTCGGCGTGTGGGTAAGCCCCGTTTTGCGGAAAGACCACCCAGTCCGAACTTCCGGCGGCAAGGATGCGCGCCCCAAGGCTGGGAAGGAGGGAAAGCAAGCGCCGTCCGGTTTTACTTTCGCCCGCGGGCGCTCCGCCTTCCGTCAGCCGTTCGTCCATCGTGCGGTGGTAATGGGCAAGCACAACATCGTCTCCCTCTGCGGGAGGTTCAAAAACCGTAACGCCGTCAAAGTTGAGCGTGAAAAGAAAGACGCCGTTGGGAATGAGCCGCAGGAACGTCGGCAAGGCAGTGGGGAGGTGAACCAAATCCAAAAAGGCGTGCGCCACTAACAGATGGTAAACGGGGGCGGCGCGCGCCGCAAATTCCACCGCGTCGGCTGTCTGCCAGCGGATTTTGACGCTCTGCTCGGCGCTTTGTAGAGTGTATCCGCTTTCCTCCACGCTGAATGCGTAGTTGTGGGAGCGCGCCCATTCCCGCAGATGGGCTACGGCATGCGCGGCAAGCGCTGGCGCGGCGTCAACGGCGGTGTATTCCACCTCAGCGGGCAAAAACCCCCATTCCAGCAGGCGGGTGAGCATTGTGCCGATGCCCGCGCCGAGTTCAATCACGCGCAGGGGGGGTGCCGAGGGCAAGTTGCGCCGCGCCGTTTCCAGCACCAAGCGGTTTAGAGCGCGATCATCTACCGTTTTCTTGGCAGCGAGATAGCGCGCAAGATCGTTCCAAGTCTCGTTTGGCGTCATTTGCACTCGTCATCGGCGGGGAGTCTCATCGTGTAAGACGCCCAAGCCGATTCATTTTCCCACAGGCGCAAGGTGAGGCGGGTGAGGTTGGGGGCGGAAAGTTCCTTGGCAAGCGCGTGGGCGAAAATCCGCGCAAAGTGCTCAAGGCTGGGATTGAGCCCCGCAAACTCCGGCAAGTCGTTGAGCAAATGGTCGCGGTAGCGGGCAATGAGGTGGTCAAGCGCGGCTTCAAGGGCTACGATGTCCACCAAATAGCCGTGCTCGTCCAAGGCGTCGCCTGCCAGTTGCACTTCGGCACGATAGTGGTGGCTATGAGGCTCGTTTTCAGCCCCCCAGTCGCCGCCGATGAGGTAGTGTTGGGCAATAAAATCACGGATTACGGTGAGATGGTACATGATTACCTCGTTAGTCGTGCAGTTGTTTGTCGGAAGGTCGTTGGGGCGTAATTCGCCATTTGAACTCACTCGTAGGTGAGAATCACTTGTATCGCTTCCTCCGGGTGCTCATCCAGCAAACGGTATGCGTCGGTGGCTTGCGTGAACGGGAAGCGGTGGGTAATCAATTTTTCTGCGGGGAGGGCGCGTAGCATATCCCATGCCACGCTTAGGCGGCGGGGTTTATCCCAGCGACCGGTGTCGGCGGGCGCGATGGTGCTCACCTGGCTTGCCAGCAGGCGGATTCGGCTACGGTGGAAGCGCCCACCGAGGTTGATGGCGGCGCTTTTGGTGCCGTACCACGAGCCGATGACAACCCGACCGGCAAATCCGGTGAGTTCCAGCGCCAAATCCAGTGCTTGGGGGTTGCCGGAAACCTCGTAGGTCAAGTCTGCGCCGTCGTAAAACTCCTTTGCGCGGAGGAGGGCGCGCCCTTTTTCCAGCGCGTCGGCCGAGTTTGGGTCTAACGCGGCATCTGCACCGAGGCTCAGCGCCAATTCCCGCCGCCGTGGAAAGCGGTCATAAACCACCAGCGCGCTCAGCGGGAATTTGCCCAGCAACGCCGTAGTGAGCAAGCCGACCACGCCTTGCCCCAGCACCGCAACCTTTTCGCCGATGCGCGGCGCGCCGTCAAGCAAAAAGTTGACGGCGGTTTCCATGTTTGGCAGGAACAAAGCCGCTTCCAGCCCAATGCCGCTTGG
>JALUBW010000119.1:8363-13414 GCA_027044735.1 Anaerolineales bacterium | reverse complement strand
AGTAAGGGAGGGAAGGGGGCAGATGAGCCGAGCGTAAGCGAGGCTCATCGGGGGATAGGAGAGATTGGGCTAGAATACAGCGGTTTGTCAGTCCATCAGAGCTGTAGCCCTATTTTTGTATCGGGTAGTCAGATTTGCTTCACAAACCACAAAAGGGATGGCAACCCTGCCATCCCTTTTGCATTGGTCCTTTTGGGAGTGGGGCTAAGCGCGCTCCAAGTAGCGCTCTATCTCCCAGTCGGTTACGCGCAGGCGGTATTCTTCCACTTCGGCCAGTTTGGCGCGGGTGAAGGATTTGTAAAGTTGCTCGCCGAGGGCTTCTTTGAGCACTTCATTTTTAGCCAATTCTTCCAAGGCTTCGCTCAAGGTGCTGGGCAATTCGCCGACCCCTTTGGCGGCGCGTTCTTCTTCGCTCAGTTCGTAGAGGTTCACGTTGTTCATCGGGGGTGGGGCTTGCAATTTGTTTTTCACGCCGTCCAAACCTGCGGCCAGCATCACCAAAAAGGCGAGGTAAGGGTTGGCCGAGGGGTCGGGGAAGCGCAGTTCCAGCCGCGTGGCTTTAGATTTGCCCTCGGTGTAGCGTGGAATGCGTATCAAGGCCGACCGGTTTATTTGCGCCCATGATATGTAAACCGGCGCTTCGTAGCCAGGGACAAGCCGCTTGTAGGAATTTACGGTGGGAGCGACCACCGCCGCCAAGGCGCGTGCGTGCTTCAACTGCCCCGCGATGAACTCATAAGCCACTTTGGAAAGGTGGTAGGGGTCATGAGCGTCAAAGAACAAGTTTTCGCCTTTCACATCAAAAATAGATTGGTGACAGTGCATGCCCGAGCCATTGATGCCGTAAACCGGTTTGGGCATGAAGGAGGCTATCAGACCGTGCTGGTTGGCAATTGCCTTCACGGTGTATTTCATCGTAACCACGTTGTCGGCGGTGGTTAGCGCGTCGGCAAAGCGGAAATCTATTTCGTGTTGGCCGAGGGCAACTTCGTGGTGCCCCATTTCAACGGTCAACCCCATGCTGATTAGGGCTTCCATGAGTTCGGCGCGCACTCTGGCCGCTTCGTCGTTGGCCGAAAAGTCAAAGTAACTTCCCACATCGTGCGGCACGGGGTGGAGGTGGCCGTTTTCACGGGGCTTGAATAGGAAAAATTCCGGCTCCGGCCCCACGTTGTAGACCCAGCCGAGTTCATCTTTTACCTTTTGAAGGAAGCGCTTGAGGCGGCCGCGCGGATCGCCTTCAAACGGCTCGCCGTCCGGACGGTAAATATCGCAGAAGATCCGCGCCCGTTTCCTTTCCTCCGGCGACCACGGCAAAACGGCGTAGGTTTCGGGGTTGAGCACCAGCCGCATATCGCTTTCTTGAATGCGGGCAAAGCCCTCAATTGACGAACCGTCAAACCACACGCCGTCTTCAAGGGCGCTCGGCAGCAATTCCACGGGGATATCTACGCTTTTGACCGCGCCGGTTACGTCGGTGAACTGAAGCGAAATGAATTTCACGTTGTCTGCTTTGACGCGCGCCATCAACTCTTGGGTTGTGCTCATGGTTTCCTCCTTCCCAAAGGTGATTAGCCCCGAAAGGGGCTTTTAAAAACAACAGGCACGCCGGGGCGTGCCTGTTGTGGGTAAAGTTGGACGCCCTTCCTTGTGAAAATGGACGGACCCCGCCGCCGCCACTGAGCAGTCCTTGTCCCACCCGTCACCGGATGGTTTTCGGCGCTGCTCTTCCTTCTGGAAGGGAAAGGAGGCCTGTGGCCGGGCCTCGGAGGCATCCGCTGATCTGCCCGATTTTCCCTGCGCTTGCAGGTTAGCATTCCCCTCGCGGGGAAGAACCTCCACCTCGTAATCTCACCCAAGTGAGATCCAGCCGCTACTTTCCCTGTATTCTATTGTTGGGCAAATTTTAGCCTAATTTGGGGAGATGTCAAGAAAGAGGCACAATGTGTGAAAAATGTTTGCAAACTTTTTGCGCGCTGTTTTTGCCATTTGACCAAACTTTTCCCTCATGGTATCCTACCCAGCGCTTTAGTGGCTTTCGGTGTATGCTGAGAGTTCTGGCCGCTGTTTCAATTTGGTTTTGTAGGTGACTTTGTGAGCAAACATCCTCTTGAAACACGCCCAGTTGTCGCCATCATACAGGCGCGCATGGCTTCTTCTCGCTTGCCCGGCAAGGTAATGAAGCCCATAAGCGGCAAGCCTATGCTGGAATGGGTTGTGCGGCGGGCGCGCTCTGCCTCTCGTGTGGATTTGGTGGTGGTCGCCACCACAACTGAGCCTTCGGATGATGAATTGGCGGCTTGGTGCGCCTTGCAGGGCATACCCTGTTATCGCGGTCATCCCTACGATGTGCTTGATCGTTACTACAAAGCCGCTTTCGCTTACCGCGCTGCCATAGTGGTAAGGTTGACCGCCGATTGTCCGTTTCTTGACCCCGCGCTGGTGGACGAATTGGTGGAGCGCTTTTTGAGCGCTTCTCCGCGGCTGGATTTTGCCGCGAACCGCCTGCCCCAGCCGTGGGGGCGTTCTTTCCCCATTGGCTTGGATGCGGAAGTGATGACTGTTGAGGCGTTGGAGCGCGCTTGGCGTGAGGCCGATAAGCCGCACCAGCGTGAGCACGTCACCCCTTACTTTTACGACGACGCGGCGGTTGAGGCGCTCCGTTTTGACCAAAACGCCCCCCGTTGGCGTGAAACGAGCACGCCGCGGGGCTTTCGCATTGCCCTTTGGCACGCCGATTCCCCTTTGGGTGATTTGCGCTGGACCGTGGACACGCCGCAGGATTTACAGTTTGCCCGCGCCCTTGCTGCTCTTTTGCCCGCCGGCGATTTTTCGTGGCGCGATATTCTGCGCTTGCTTGGCGAGCATCCGGAATTGCAAAAAATAAATGCCAACGTAAAGCACAAAACGCACCGCGATGTTGATGAGCGCATGATTGAGGGCAAAAAGCCCGAAAACGGTTTCGTATAGCCATGACAGAAAATCAGTCCCGAGAACCGCAAGCACCCCAAGAATCAAAGCCGCTGATTGCGCTTGTTACTTCACCAAAGCCGTTTACCGACCCGCTGATCCGCACCATACAGACCAACGCTTTGCGTTCGTGGCGGGCGTTGGGTGATGAAGTCGCCATCGTGGTTGTGGGCGATTCTGCTGGTGCGGAACAAGCCGCGGCCGAGGTGGGCGCTCGCTACATCCCCGACGTGCCGACTAATGAGGAAGGGCTGCCGTTGGTATCGGCGGTTTTTGAAGCCGCACGCGACGCAGGCGCGCCGTTTATTGCCTACGCCAACGCCGACATTATCCTTCTGCCCGATTTTGTCTCCGGCGTGCGCGCGGTGGCAGAGCATTTTGAGCGCTTTTTGGCCGTTGCCCGCCGTTGGGATTTGGACGTGACCGGTTTGCTTGATTTTGCCCCCGGCTGGGATGAGCGCCTGCGGGCGGAAGTGGCTCGGCGCGGCTCTCCGCACGGCTTCGCCGGCATTGATTTGTTCGTTTTCCCGCGTGAGGAATACCGCGACGCTCCACCGCTGGTTATCGGCCGCGCCGGTTGGGATAACTGGATGATTTACCACGCCCGCAGTTTGGGCTTGCCGGTTGTGGAAATGAGCCCTTCGGTGATGGTGATTCACCAAAACCATCACTACAACCACCTGCCGCACGGGGAAAAGCCCCACCGTATGCTCGGCTCGCGGCGGAATGTGGAACTCGCGGGCGGCCTTGGGCGCATGTTTACCCTTTGGGAGGCAACGCACACGCTGAGGGACGGGCAGGTGAAACACCTTCCGCCGCGCTGGGGTACATTTTTGCACCGTCTGGAGTTGCTGGTGAAGGTTGCCCCAATCCCCGGACGCGCCCGCCAAATTTTGCTTAGGCCGCTTCGTTTGTGGAGAGAGGCGCTGGAGCGCAAGTAACTCTAAACAAAGTGGAAACCGGTTGCTGTGCTGTTATCCAATTCACGAGGTGAACCGTGGCGCGCATTGGCATAAACCCGGCTCGCGGCAAAATTTCGTCTTATCGCCCGGCGCGGGTTACGGCGGTGCTCATCACTTACATTCCCACGCTGGAGGGCTATTTTAGCCAACGGCTTGATATTCTCAAAGCAGTGTTGGCGAGTATGCGCCGTACCGAAGAGCCGTTTGACCTGCTGGTATTTGATAACGCCAGTTGCGCGCCGGTGGTTGACTACCTGCGGGAGATGGAAAGTGCGGGCGCAATTGATTATTTGTTGCTCTCGCGCCGCAATGTGGGGAAAATAGGCGCTTTTCAAATTGTCTTTCCGGCCGCACCGGGGGAAATCATCGCCTACAGCGATGATGATATTCTCTTTTACCCGGGGTGGCTTGAGGCGCAGTTGCGGGTTTTGGAGGCTTTCCCAAGGGTTGGCATGGTGAGCGGTGTGCCGGTGCGCGATGCTTTTACCCATGCCCGCGGTGCGCTTGATGCGTTCGCAGCCAATCCGCCCGCTGGCGTGGAGGTGCGCCGCGAGCGCCGCATCCCCGACGAATGGGAGGCAGATTGGGCGCTGAGCACCGGCCGCAACCCGAAGGAGCACCTTACCGCCACCGCGGAGCATTTAGATTTGGTGCTTCGCCGCGGCAGTGTTGAGGCAATCGGAGGGGCAAATCATTTTCAGTTTATTGCGCCAAAAGAAGTGATGATGCAAGTTTTGCCCCGTGAATGGACCGGGCATTTGATGGGGCAGATGCGCGAATTGGACGCCGCTGTAGACCGCCTCGGCTACTTGCGGCTTTCTACCACGGAGCGGTATGTAAGGCACATTGGCAACGTCATCACCGCTGATTTAGCGGAGGAGGTGCGTGCTTTGGGCATTGAGGCTTCAAAACCGCTGAGGCGCGCGCACCGCCATTGGTTGCTGCGCATTCCCGGAATGGGGCGTTTGCTTTGGGCGGTTTACAACCGGTTGTTCTACATTTTGCATCCTGTTGAGTAAGCAAATAGGTGCGGTTTTAACCGCTGCCGCATGAGGTCGTTGCGAGCCGTAGTAGGGGCGCAGTGCCACTGCGCCCCTACGGTGGAGCCTCGCCATGACA
>JALUBW010000119.1:2857-8263 GCA_027044735.1 Anaerolineales bacterium | reverse complement strand
TTCGGCGGCTGCGCCGCCTCGCAGTGACACATTTCCGCCGCATGTTTTGGAAAGCATCAGGGGCGCATGCCGTGCGCCCCCGCATCCTGTTTTGGGGTAAAGGATTTTGTAGTTGCGAACGGCAGTTTGCCCCGCGTTTTACCACACCAGCCGCGGCATCCCGCTGCCGCCGATGCGCACGGTGCTTGGGTCTTCAGGCCACACGCCGGGGATTTTCTCACCGCATTTCGGGCATGTGCCCTTGGATGTGATGTTGTATTCCTCAATGATGTAGCCGAAGCGCTTGATGAGCGGCGCTCCGCAGTTCGGGCAGAACGTGTGCTCGTATTGCCCAACGCGGCCGGGGATATTGCCAGCATAGACAAAGTGCAAACCGGCTTCTTGCCCGATTTCGGCGGCGCGCAGCAGCGTTTTCACCGAGGTCGGCGGCGGCTCGGTCATTTTGTAGTCGGGATGGAAGGCGGTTACGTGCCACGGAATGTCGGGCGAAACCGATGCGATGTAGCGCGCCGCTTCCATCAACTCATCGGTGCTGTCGTTGTAGCCGGGGATTACCAGCGTTACCACCTCTACCCACAAACCGAGGTCGTGCGCGCGCTTGATTGTATCCAGCACGTTGTTCAAGTTCCCGCCGAGTTTGTGGTATTCGCGCGGGTTCATCGTTTTCAGGTCAATTTTGTAGCCGTCAAGGTGTGGGCGCAAAAACTCCAGCGCTTCGGGCGTTGCATGCCCGTTGGAGACGAAGACGGTTTTCAGCCCGTGTTGTTTGGCGAGGCGGAAAATGTCCACCGCCCATTCAATCGTGATGAGCGGCTCGTTGTAAGAAGAGGCGATGGTGCGCGAGCCGGTTCTCAACGCCAAGGCCACCATTTCCTCAGGGGTGATTTCGCGGATGTAGCGCCCTGCAATTTCAGCGGCAGGGTCGCGCAGCGCCTGTGAGGTCAGCCAATTTTGACAAAAGGGGCAGTGCATATCACAGCCCAACATGCCAAACGTGAGTGCGTCGGAGCCGGGCAGAAAGTGGTAGAAGGGCTTTTTCTCAATTGGGTCGGCTTGCAAGCCGGCAACATAGCCCCAGGGCACCATCAGTTTGCCATCGCGGTTGAAGCGCACTTGGCATACGCCGCGCTTGCCGGGCTTGATGACGCACCTGTGCCCGCAGGCAAGGCATCGCACGCTGCCATCGGGCAGTTTTTCGTAAAGTTTGCCCTCGCGGGTGTGGGAATCTAACAACTCCGCGAGCGTCTGCACTGTCATGGATGCCTCCTAACGCACCAGCATCACTGGGCATTTGGCGTGCGATGCCACTTTGAGTGCCTCGCTGCCCAATAGCAGCGCGGCGATGCCGCTTATGCCGCGTGTGCCGAGCACAATCAAATCCGCTTTGTGCACGTCGGCAGCCGAAAGTATGACCTCTGCAGGCGCTCCTTCTATTGCCTCGGTTTCCACGTCGGCGAAGTCGCCTATGCGTTCTTTGGCTTTTTCCAAAATTTCCTCGGCCTTTTCGGTTTGCCGGGCCATTGCTTCCTCAAAATACGGGCTGCCCAAATAGGGCGGTATTGGGTCAAACGCCGTAACGACGACCAAATGCGCGCCAACTGTGCGCGCCAGTTCTGCCGCTTTTTCTACAGCCTTCAGCGAAGGCTCGGAACCGTCTACCCCTACCAAGATGTTTTTGAACATCGCAACCTCCTTGTGTGCTATGGTGTGTTTTCCTTTTTCAGTATATTGATTTTTTAGGGGGCTGTAAAGTGACCTCCGTTAGAGTTGTGTTAGAACACGGCATTGGGCTTGACTTCCACCCTTTCAATGCTCTACAATCTAAGTGACCTTGGTTTGTTTGATAGCAAGCGCCGCTTGGGCGCTTGGCTTGCCAAGTACATCCCAGCATACATGGAAGAGGTGGAAATGGAATACAAGGATTACTACAAAATTTTAGGAGTGCCTAAAAACGCCAGCGCCGATGAAATCAAAAAAGCATATCGTAAGTTGGCGCTGAAATATCATCCTGACCGAAATCCGGGAGATAAAGAAGCCGAAGAGAAGTTCAAAGAGATAAACGAAGCGTATCAAGTCCTTTCTGACCCTGAAAAGCGTGCCAAATACGACCGTTTTTCGGAATCGTACCGCCACTGGCAGAGCACCGGTGGGCAAGCGCCGTTCAATTGGGAAAACTGGGCTCAAGGCGCCCCCGGGGGCGTGCGGGTGGAATTCCGCGATTTGGACGATTTGCTCGGCGGAATTGGCGGCTTTTCGGATTTCTTCCGCAATCTGTTCGGCGGCTTTGGCGGGGTTGGAGGGGTTGATTTTGGAGATGTGGCCTATGCGACCGGTGGAGCAGGCGCGGCGCAGGGGCGAAGGCGCACCGCGCGCCGCCGCCCACCTGCCTATGAGCAGCCGATTGCCATTTCGCTGGCTGAGGCCTACCACGGCTCAACCCGCCACATTGCCGTAAACGGCCGCCGCCTTGAAGTGAAAATTCCACCCGGGGCGCGCACGGGCACGCGCATCCGCTTGCCGGAGGCCGTGCCTTTGCCCGATGGAAGTAAGGCCGACCTTTACCTCGTGGTTGAGGTAATGCCCGATCCGCGCTTTGAGGTGAAAGGGCACGACCTGCACACCGAGGTGACGGTTGACCTTTACACCGCTGTTTTGGGCGGTGAGGTGAAAGTGCCGACGCCCGCCGGTGACGTGATCCTGACCGTTAAACCGGGAACCCAACCCGGGCAGATTTATCGGCTGCGCGGGCGAGGTATGCCTTACTTGAAGAACCCCGATAAACACGGTGACTTGTACGTGCACATCAAAGTTGCTTTGCCTAAAAAACTGACCCCGCGCGAACGGGAACTCTTTGAAGAATTAGCCCGTCTGCACAGGGGAAAGTAGGAATGCAGCGCGCCGCAAGGCGCGCTAACCCTTTTGTAGGAGGCTTACAATGAAGCGAACTTACACTTTCACCCTTGCCTTTTTTGCCTTACTGGCGCTGGTTTTGGTTGCTTGCAACGTGGGCAACGTGCTCAATACCGGCGCTAAGCCCGCTGTTCAATCATCTCACTCGGCTTTACCCACCGTCCCGCCGGCCGAACATAATCCTCCCCAGCCTACGGTAGCGCCAAGCACTGGCGCGCAGGGTGTCGTTTCTGGCAGTTCACCTGCCACTTTCCAGAACGAATTGGTTGACCTTTACCGCAAAGTTTCCCCGGGTGTGGTTGCCATTCGTGTGTTCCTCAAGCGTGGCGGCGTGCAAGGGTCGGGGTTTGTGTTTGACAAGAAAGGCCACATTGTGACCAACTACCATGTCGTTGCCGATGTTACCCCGAGCACTAAAATTGAGGTGGACTTCATCTCGGGGTTGAAGGCGTGGGCGCGCGTGGTCGGCACGGATTTGGATTCCGACCTTGCAGTGCTTCAAGTTGAAGATGTGCCCGCAAGCAAGTTGCACCCGCTCCCGCTGGCGGATTCTGAGAAGGTTCAGGTTGGGCAGATTGCAGTTGCCCTGGGCAACCCCTTCGGCCTGAAGGGCACGATGACCGTTGGCATTGTTTCGGCTTTAGGGCGCACGATGCCCTCCGAGCATCATGCTAAAAGCGGCGGCTATTTCACCTTGGGCGACATGATTCAAACCGATGCCCCGATTAACCCCGGCAATTCGGGCGGCCCGCTGCTCAACTTGAAGGGCGAGGTAATCGGTGTGAATCGCGCCATCCGCACCACCAACGTGAACCCGCTTGGCGAGCCTACCAACAGCGGAATTGGCTTTGCCATTCCCAGCAACATTGTCAAGCGTGTTGTGCCTGCTTTGATTTCGCGGGGGCATTACGATTATCCTTATCTCGGCATTGTGAGCGTTGGCGACCTAACGCTTGAGGATGTTGAGAACTGGGACTTGCCTCAGGATACGGGCGCTTACATAGTTACCGTAGTGCCCGGCAGCCCGGCGGACAAGGCCGGCTTGCACGGCGCGATTCCTTATGATGAGTACGATTCAAAGGCCGAAATTCCCGCAGGCGGAGATTTGATAGTTGCCGTGGACGGGTATCCGGTGCGGGAATTCAACGACCTGATTCACTACCTCTTTACCTATACCGGCCCCGGCGATACGGTGACGATAACGGTAATTCGCGATGGCAAGAAAAAGGATTTGAAACTCACGCTGGGCAAACGCCCCCATTAACCCGGTAGCCTGCAGGGGTGCATTTTGTGCACCCCTGCTTGTTTTTAGCGCCGTTCTTCCTGCCCGATCCGCATGTAACAAGGAGGTGCGCTATGTCAATTGATTCTGTAGTTACCGAGCAGGAACTCCGCGAACTTCTCAATTTCCGTCCTGGCACTCCTGTGCTTTCGGTTTACCTAAACACTTCGCCGGAGTTGGGGAATGCCGATGACCATCGCGCACGCCTGAAGGCTCTTTTGAGAAAGACGTCGCTCCAAAAGGATGCTGAGGCCGTTCAGCAGTATTTTGAGCAATCGCACGATTGGAGCGGCCGCTCGGTGGTGGTGTTTTCGGCTAAGGAAGCCGATTTCTTCCGTGTTTACATCATGCAGGTTGGTATTCGCGACCAGATTTGGGAAGGCAAAGCACCTTACGTGCGCCCTTTGACTTCGGCTTTTGACGCCTACGGGTTTTACGGCGTGGTTTTGGTGAACAAAGAAGAAGCCCGCTTCTTCGTGTTCCATTTGGGTATTTTGGAGGAGCAGGAGGGCTTCAAAGGCGAGAAAATCAGGCACTTGAAAGCCGGGCAAAGTTCCTCAAAGCCCGGTATGAAAGTGGGCGCCCCCGGCCTTGACAACCGCGTTGAGGAAATTGTTGAGCGCAATTTCCGCAATGCCGCGAACGCCGCGATGCGCTTTTTCGCCGAGCACAAGGTGCGGCGCATCCTTATCGGCGGCAGTGAGGAAAATGTTGCCGCGTTCCGCCGCTTTTTGCCCAAGCGCTGGCAAAGCCTGATTGTGGGCACGTTCCCAATGGATATGCGCGCCAGCCATGCCGAGGTGTGGCGCAAGGCGATGGACGTCGGCGAAGAAGCCGAGCGCAAGCAGGAAGCCCGCCTGATTGAAAACATCCGCACCTTGGCGGCGAAAGGCGGGCCCGCGGTAACTGGCCTTGATGAGGTGTTGGGCGCGGCGCATGAGGGGCGCATCCAACTTTTGGTCGTGGAAGAAGGATACGCCGAGCCCGGCTACCGTTGCAAGCGGTGCGGTTTCCCGACCACGCAGAAATTGGAAGAATGTCCGTTCTGCGGCGGTGAGTTTGAGGAAGTGCCGGACGCGGTGGAACTCGCTGTCCGCAAAACTTTGGATGACGGCGGAGAGGTGGAAGTGGTGCCGCGGCCGCTTGACGAAATTGCCCATGTAGGCGCTCTGTTGCGCTATTGAGGCAAGGGGTGAGGAACAAAATTTTCACAC
>JALUBW010000119.1:0-2757 GCA_027044735.1 Anaerolineales bacterium | reverse complement strand
TCACCGCTTTCCCAACGATGCTGTGTGCCTCGCGGAAGGGGACGCCTTGCGCCACAAGGTAATCGGCAAGGTCGGTAGCCAAAGTTGCGCTGTCCAAAGCCGATGCCATGCGCTCGCGGTTCACCTTCAGCGTGCGGAGGGCTTTCGCAAGCACGGGCAAAAGCGCCATCAGGTCGTCGTAAGCGCGGAAAACGGGGGCTTTATCTTCCTGCAAATCCTTGTCGTAAGCCGAAGGTAGCCCTTTCAGCGTTGCCATCAAGCCGGTCAGATTGCCGATGAGCGCGCCGCTTTTGCCGCGCGCCAGTTCAAACGCGTCGGGGTTTTTCTTCTGCGGCATCAGGCTTGAGCCGGTGGAATAGGCGTCGCTCAGTTCGAAAAAGCCGAATTCCGCGCTGGAAAACAGGATGACGCCCTCGGCAAGTTTGCTGAGATGAACGCCGAGCATGGCGGCGTTGAAAAGAAACTCGGCGGCAAAATCGCGGTCGGAAACGGCATCGTGGCTGTTTGGGGCAACTGCCTTGAAGCCCAAATCGGTGGCGAGGGTAGCGCGGTCAATGGGGTATGCCGTGCCCGCCAGCGCCGCGGCGCCCAACGGCATCACCGAGGTGCGCTCGCGGCTTTGGGCAAAGCGTTCGCGGTCGCGCTGCAACGCCCAGAAATGCGCCAGCCACCAATGCCCAAGCAAAATCGGCTGTGCCTGCTGAAGGTGAGTGTAGCCGGGCATGATGGCGTCCAAATCGGCTTCGGCGCGCTCCAGCAGGGCGCTTTGCAGTTCGGCGATGGCGCGGCGCACCGCGTCTATCGCATCCAGCATCCACAGGCGGAAGTCGGTCGCCACTTGGTCGTTGCGGCTTCTGCCGGTGTGAAGTTTGCCGGCGACTGCGCCGACCAATTCCCCTAAGCGCCGCTCAACCGCCGTGTGGATGTCTTCATCGGTTGGGGCAAACACAAAGCGCCCCTCGGCGAACTCTGCCGCAACTTGCTCAAGCCCATCTTGCAGGGTTTGGGCTTCTTGGGCGGTGAGGACGCCGGCGCGGTGCAACGCGCGCACCCATGCTTGGCTGCCGCGAATGTCGTGGAACGCCAAACGGCGGTCAACCATGATTGACGCGTTCAGCGCCCACATCTGCGGGTCGGTTTCCTGCTCAAACCGCCCACCCCAAAGCGTGTGTTTTTCCATGCTTTCCTCCCGCTACCTGCTACCGAATTTCCTAATCCCGCATACCTCAATCCCTTAATCCCTCTTAAACCGCGAATAATCCGGCTTGGGCAGGTTCAGCCCTGCAACGGGGAGGTTGTTGAGGGCGCGCACCTTCAGCGGCAAGCCGAAGAGGTGGATGAAGCCCTCGGCATCCGATTGGTCGTACACGTCGTCCTGCCCGAAAGTGGCGAAATCTTCGCGGTAAAGGCTGAATGGGCTCTTGCGCCCGGCGACGATGATGTTGCCTTTGTAGAGTTTTAGCCGCACGGTGCCGGTAACGGGGCCTTGGGTGGCGTTTACGAAGGCGTCCAGCGCCTCGCGCAACGGGCTGAACCACATGCCATTGTAAACCAATTCGGCGTATTTCAGCGCTACCATGTCTTTGAACTGCATGGTGGCGTGATCCAGCACTAAGGATTCCAGTTCGCGGTGCGCGGCCATCAAAATTGTGCCGCCGGGGGTTTCGTAAATGCCGCGCGATTTCATGCCGACCAAGCGGTTTTCAACCATGTCCACGCGGCCAATGCCATGCTTGCCGCCGAGTTTGTTGAGGTGTTCAATCAGCGAGGCCGGGCTCATTTTCTTGCCGTTTACGGCAATCGGCGTGCCGCTTTCAAACTCAATTTCCACATATTCTGGCTCATCTGGGGCTTGCTGGGGCGATTGGCTGAGCACAAAAACCGACTCGTCCGGTTCCCACCACGGGTCTTCAAGCGGGCCGCCCTCGTGGGAAATGTGCCAGAGGTTTTGGTCGCGGCTGTAAATGCTCTTTTTGCTTGCTTTGACGGGGATGTTGTGCGCGGCGGCGTATTCAAGCGCGTCTTCGCGCGAACGAATTTCCCATTCGCGCCACGGGGCGATAATTTTGAGGCGCGGGTCAAGTGCCATCACCCCCAACTCAAAGCGCACTTGGTCATTGCCCTTGCCGGTAGCACCGTGGGCGATGGCGTCCGCGCCGACTTCGTGGGCGACCTCAACGAGGTACTTGGCGATGAGGGGGCGTGCCGCCGATGTGCCGAGCAGGTATTTGCGCTCATAAACCGCGCCCGCGCGCACTAACGGGAAAAGGTACTCTTCGGCAAACTCCTCGCGCAAGTCTTTGATGATAATTTGGCTTGCGCCGCTGGCGATGGCTTTTTCTTCCAGCCCTTCCAGTTCGTCGCTTTGCCCAAGGTCGGCAGTGAAACACACCACCTCGCAGCCGTAGTTTTCCTTGAGCCAAGGCACAATTACCGAGGTGTCTAATCCGCCGGAATAGGCCAATACAACCTTCTTGACTTCTTTTTTCTCCTTCATGGTACACTCCTTTTGGGAAATATAAAAGCCCTCCGTGGAAGGAGGGCTCGCGAACAAATGCAGGGCGTTGGCGCGCTACAAGCCACTCCTCCCAAACGGAGGGTGGTGGATACGCACACGACGCACGCGGTACAGGGTTTGGCTAAGCATGGGGGCTTTATACCAACTGCTTCGGCATTCGTCAATCTTCGTGCGTAAAAATTGCATAAAAACTATTTTTGCCTGTGACAATCATCACATTTTTGTTGCAACTTCCTCTT